>JAKQLB010000390.1 GCA_029567375.1 Bacteroidota bacterium
TGCGAGGATTATCAATGATAGGTTAGGCAACACGTATTTTGAGAAGGTCAATTATCGGCAGAGCAACTTAAGGATTGATGGCGTTGACACGTCCGTCATGGCGCTGGCAGTCCTGCTTGGTCAGCTTGAGCAGGGCGAGGATGACGTTGAGGAGCAGGTCAAAGCTCTTGAGGCTATCGAATACTAGGGGGTGATATGCGGGCATATACCTATGATGATGTATTGGAAATGTATAATCGCTGGTGTGAGGATAAAACAAAAGAAAATTGGGGTGAGTTATGGATAACATGCAAGAGGCGCATGGAACCATTTGTGCATACCAAGAATAAGAAGCTCCCAGTGCCAATTAAACGCTATGAAGTAATAGAGGACATTATTGAAGACTCAGTATATGAGACTATGCATTATCTATACAAGGCCGAGGAATATGAGATGGAATTGGCGGAGGGTAAGATAATTGAGGAGAAAGATGACAAAAAGAAAAAATATCCAAAGAAGCCCAAGACCGCCAAACAACTTGCCGCCATATTTTATTTTAAGAATAAATATGTCTTCCAGAAATGGCTTAGGGATGAAGAAAAATATAATAGGCCGATAAAATTGCTAAATAAGCAAAGAATTTGTCAGTAAAACTCGCTCGAAATGCTATATAGTATATAAGAGCATCTCTCACTAACCATAGGATATGCTCCGTAATCCACCGGCGTGATGACAGAGGGACTATGGCGTTTTTCTCGCACCTGTTTCGGCGCACACCTCCTCAAGTTCGGGCGGCTGGCACTGTCGACTACGTCAGCGCGCCCGACATTTTTAATTATCCATATCTCAACCTGAATCCAACCGCCGAGGCGTGCCTCCGCAAGATAGTCTCGACGCTGGCATCGCTCAAATTAGAGCTCTACACCCATCGCAAGGGCGGCGGTCGCTCGCTTGTCGTTACTCATCCGCTCTTTGCCGCGCTTAAAAACCCCGACCCAAACATGACCCCAATACAGTTTTACTCACAAATCATCGACGACATCATGCGCGGCGATGCGTACCTGCATGTCATCAAAGCGGGCGGGCAGATATTGTTTGAGCGGCTTGACCCGCGCGCAGTCCGGCCGTCAAACATGTCTGGCAAGATAGTC
>JAKQLB010000395.1 GCA_029567375.1 Bacteroidota bacterium
AAAGGGTTGTCTTAGCGATTCCGCGCACCCCAATAGCCGTATTTGATCCCATCTTTACGCTAAAGGCGCTTGAACATATCCAAAAGTCGAAAGAAGCCGAAAGTTTTGGGCCTTATGAAAATATCCAGATCAGTGAATCAAAAAAGACGGCCAACGGGCTATTGGCAGATGCCAAGGGTGCATATTTCAGCAATACGAGTGTCGAGTGGTTTGGGATCGGCGGCGCCAATATCCCGGTGAATGACACCAAAAGGCACGATGTCTCCAGCAAACTCATGGAGTCATTGTACGCAAGTAAACGCAATACTTTTTCGCATACGGAATTCAACCGGTCCCATTTGAAGATCGACGGTCAAGTTCGCAGCATTTTGCAGGATGCCGGGAAAATTCTGCTGGATTTGAGTCAGACTATACAGATCAACTGGGCATGGCCGGACAATCGCGGGGGAACGCGCTATCTGCGAAAATGTTTCGTGGATAACCAGGTCTTACGCCTCCTGAACACGGAAGGCGACATCAGGTATTACGAGGCAGAACAGAATTTAGACAAATTCAAAACCCAACTGCCGGCTTACGTGAAGCTGATAGAGGATCTTGCGGCACTGCAAGGCAAGGGCGCAACACTGTGCTGGCCCTTCTTACAACCCTTCTATGAAAGCTATGGCCAGGGTGAAATAGCCATGACCCTCATGGTGCTGCTGGCAAGACGTTATTTCGGGGACAGCTTACGATTCAAACGGGAGAAGGATGCGTTGACCGACTTGCCGTTTACCGACATGGACCAGGTCATCAACCTGGTTACGGGTCAGGAAAAAACCGCCATCATCCTCTTTGAACCCGTCAGTCAGGAGGATAAGGCCTATTTCACCAGAGTATTTCAAATCTTCAGCGTTGATCCGGTACCGGCCGGGAAGACATACAACCTGGGCGACGCTTTCCAGGCCGTGACCAGATGGTGGCAAGGGCTGCCGATCATTGCCCGATCCGAGAATTTTTATCAAGACAAGGACAAACCCTTCGTGACGGCATTGAATCAAACCAAGACCAAAGATCCCTTTAATTTCATCAAACACGACCTGCTCGAATTGCTTGACATCATTCCCGGTGAAAAGATCACCGCCAAGAAGCTTGCCCAAATAGACTCACGCTTGTCCAGTTTCAAAGACACTGCGCAGGGAATTCTGGAAACGGTCCAGAATGACATCCTGAAACAGGTTGCCGAGATTTATGCAAGTCCCAGCGTTTTGGATGTTGATATTCAGGAAGCCATCAAGACATGGTTCAAAGATAGTTTAACCAGCATTCAGAAAGATGCGCTGAGCCCTTTCCACAACAATGACAGCAAGCCGCTTATTCTTAAACTGGATAAGCTGGTCAATATCAGAGACACGCTGTTCAGCACTTTACCTGATGCCTATGGTCTGAATGCGGTGCCGAACTGGAGCGCCGATTTGGTTTCGGACTACATAAACAAAATCAAACGGGGGAAGGAGCATATTGAAAAAAATGCTCCCAAAATAGGTCGTCTCAAGGTCACTTATGAAAACGCTGAAAGTCAGAAAGGAAACCAAGTCTATTATAAAGGGGAATTGAAAATTACTGGTGTTGCAGAAGATGGAAAGGGCGCGATTTATTTTACAGATAATGGTGCGGATCCAACAGATAAAGCGAGCGAACGCCAAAAGTTAAAACCCGGCCAGATTTTAACTGTAAAGGGAAACCGAACCTTAAAACTGGTCGTCGTCGATGACAAGGGTAATTATGGAAAGATAGAAACCATCCAGGCAATAGATGAATTGCAGAAGTACAAGATCAAAAGGGCACGCCAGCGTGTCCTTGGGGATGAGGTAATTAATTTCATCTTCCCGAAAGATAAAGAGGGAGCGAAAATCACTGTCAGGTCGCTGTTTGAAGAGCTCACGGAGGCAGGCACCGCAGATACTGCGGAGCTTGAAGAGATGACTTCAAAGATATTGAGCGAGATCGCGCATGATTAGACTGATTGAGGATTTGAATGGACTGGTGTCAACCGCTAAGGATGACGTGGTTTCATCCATAGCGGAATACGTATCAGCTTACGATAAAATCCTGAAAGCTCTTGCTGAGGGCCGCAATTTAACTCTCTACGTCCGCGACGCGACGGTTATGCAATGGTTTATGCAAATGTCCGGTCGCTATCCCAAGGAAAGCGTCAAAATCGAATGCATTGACGCGCGCTGTCGTTTGGAAGAGATCTGGGGCATATCCATACCAAAAGAGATATCCAATGAGGAGATCGTCTCGGCCGGCTTGCTGGAGTTGGATATATCCCCACCCAAGGGGGCGCACTTTGACAACGTTATTCTGGATCACTTTTACCATCCTTTCTTTACCGGGAAAACCTTCCCATTTGTAAAATTGTGCGACCTTCTTTCGGCTTATGACTCCACAAAGTGGGATACCAACACAAAGAATCCGCTTATTTCCAGAATCTATTCAAAGCGATTAGCCGAATGGAAAACAAAAGCCAAAAATTCCGATCTCAGACGGCTGATAGACTTGTTCTCTACGGATGTAGATGCCCTCAAAGATCAGTTGATGAAATACAAAGTTCTCAGGTCCTATAAAGCCCTGGGGCATAAACTGATGGGAGATGACTTTTCTATTCTTGAATCACTGAAGCCTGATTTGTTGAAAGTGAGCATTGGCGAATCAGGCATAAAAGATATTGTTAATCAAATAACTTACATCCTGAATGCATACCAGGTACCTGCGAATATGGCGGAAATGGAAGCCCTCATTTCCAATATGAGCGGTTATTTGGTCATTGAATTTGAAGCGGTCGAAAAGATTCTCAAGAATCACCCTGATTGGATTACCGCAGACATCATCAATGCCGTGGATGTGAAATTTGAAGCGATTCAGGATCGTGTGGGAAGGCGCCTTAAAGCGCTGAAGGGGCTTGTCCAGCCACCCTTTCCGTCTCAGCCTGATAAAACCTGGGATTTCGACCACATGGTAACCTGGGCAACGCAATCCTATCTCCCCTATCAGTCCTGGTGCGCTTCGAACAACAAGATGAATGAGGGAATCTATAAACTTGCCGACGAGTTTGCTCAATGGCTCTATAGCAAATGGCAGGATATACGCGCAAATTCCAAAAGGATGGTTTTTAATATCCTTCCGAACAACGCTGACCGGCTAAAATCGGATGAAAGTATCAATCTGGTTCTCGTCATTGACAATCTATGGTGGGGGCTCGTCCCGATCATCAAGGATCTTTTCCAGATGCATGGTTTCTTTCTCTCCAAAGTAGAACCTTACCTATCCATGTTGCCGTCAGAAACAGAAATTTCCAAAAAGTGTTTGCTGGCCGGCACCCCCACCTACAATGACATAGACAACAAGACATACAAGAACATCATTGAAAAGGGCTGGGTCCCCTATTTCAACAATGCGACTTTTCAATATATGAGCGATCCGGGCAAACTGGCTGACATAGAGGAAATAACCGGGCATACCTATGTCGTCAATTACCTGGCTATAGACAAAGCCCTGCATATGTCGTCTGATCAGATCGGGATGCCGCATCTGAAGTACATCAGCAACCTGATCGAAGGTTTCGTGGAAACGATTGCCGAATTCATTGATAAACATGACCTGAAAAAAAGGATTGTCATTCACGTGCTCACAGATCACGGTTCGACCACAATCCCCGTGGGTATTGCCAACGACCTCGACCTTTCCGGATTCA
>JAKQLB010000015.1 GCA_029567375.1 Bacteroidota bacterium
CGCTTTCAAAAATCGCGGTTTCTTGACATGGAACCATGGCATCCAGATGTGGGCGATCGATCGGCCTGTCGCGTCTTGCACCCACTGCACCCCCTTTTGCCGACAGCATTGCTACACGCGTAAAGCTTATACGCAGTATCACCATATGATGCCGGCAAGCGATATCAAGAATGAGTATCGATGGGGCATATTGACCGGAGATGGTCTCGCAAAAGAGATCGCCGGCAAGAGCGATCGGTCCCGGATACGCAAGATAGACAGAGTCCGGTTCTGCACCAAGGGCGAACCCTTCAGCGAGCTCGCAGATGTCGACAAAGTTCGTGATATTGCTTTCAGCTCTCTGGACACTTTGTTCTGGATCCCGACTCGGGCATGGCGTCATCAAGAATTTCGAATAAAAATTGAGGAGTCACTTCTTGATCTTGGCAACCTGAGAATCATGGCATCGTTGGATCCCAGTAATAATAAAACAGAAGCTCTATCGCTGAAGAAATCTGGCTGGTCCACCATGTTTTTTGGGATGGACGATGTCGAGGAGGCTGAAGCGACCTTTGGAATCAAGTTCGCCAAGTGCCTGAAGACACATAAAGGGCTGATTGGATCTTGTCAATCATGCAATCTGTGCTTTGGGGCAGAACAGATCAATGTGCATCTGAAAAAGCACTAAGGTGTGCAAAAATATTGAGATCGAACTCTGCCTACGATAATAATCATTCGACAGTAAGACGATCAAAGCTGTTCCCAAGAATTTCGGCAATAGCTCCTGATGTAATGTATTGTAGTATACAAGGCATCGAGATCAAAGTTAAAAAGGGACAAAATAATGAATCGAATATTTTGTCTGTTCACGGTATTTTGTATCCTCGGGTGGGAAAAACTTCCAGCACAGTGGGTGCAAACCAATGGCCCTTATGGGGGAAATGTCTCATCTCTTGCAGTGATCGGCCCAAATTTATTTGTGGGAATTTCTGGTCGCATATTTCGCTCAAACGACAACGGAACCAGTTGGACTGAAGTCGGCACTGGTTTGCCGAGAGGCACGATTAAACTTGTTGTGAGCAGCACAATTCTTTATGCCGGAATTTATGATGGCGGTGTGTTTCGTTCTGCTGATAACGGCGCTAACTGGAGAGCAGTAAACAATGGCCTAACGAGTAAAGTTATTCATTCTCTTGGTGCAGCTGGCACGAATATCTTTGCAGGAACTTCCCACGGTGTGTTTTTTTCCAGCGATAGTGGTGACAACTGGGTCGCAGCCAGTAATGGTCCGACTGGCTGCATAGTCCAGTCTTTTGGTGCGTTTGGTGCAAATCTTTACGCTGGGACTAATAGTGGTGGCGTTTACTGTTCCTGCGACAACGGTTCTGTCTGGAGCGAAGTCAATAATGGCCTCACAACGAGAAACATCAAATGTTTCGCAATGGTCGGTTCTTATCTTTTTGCTGGGACTTCAGGGGGCGGAGTGTTTCGCTCCAAGGATAGCGGCGACAACTGGAGTGCAGTGAACTATGGCTTGACAACAGAGCATACAATGGCCAAATATATTACCTCATTTGCCGTGATTGACGGAAATCTTTTCGCAGCGACCGAATTTGAGGGCATGTTTCTATCAAGTGACAGTGGTGCCACGTGGCGCGCAATCAATAACGGATTGACGTTTAAGTATGTCTCGGCTCTTGCAGTAAGCGGTGCTGAAATATTTGCGGGAAGTGATTATGCTGGAGTGTATTCTTCAGGCAATAACGGTGCCAACTGGTCAGAAGCAAATTTTGGTCTGTCGACTCGATATGTACGAGCTCTGGCAGTAAGTGGCGCCAATCTCATTGCAGGAACTTATGGTGATGGCATGTTTCGTTCCGGTGATAGAGGAGTAAACTGGACTGCAGTCAATAGTGGTTTGACCGGATATCGCATGAGTAAATGTGTCACTTCTTTTGTATCAAGTGGCGTAAATCTTTTCGCAGGAACTATATACGGTGGTGTGTTTCAATCAAGCGATAATGGCGCAAGCTGGAGCGAACTTTTTCTTATTCCATGTGCGCCGTACATATCTGTATATTGTCTTGGCGCCTCTGAAGCGGATATTTTTCTGGGAACAGAAATCGGCTTGATCCTTTCTCGAGACAATGGCGTGAGCTGGGGTATTGGCAGTAATAGTGACCTTAGGACTACGCACGTCTATTCTTTAACTTTTTCTGGTTCCAACATCTTTGTCGGCACTACAGGCCATGGTGTAATGCGCTCCACGAACAACGGTGACAGCTGGAGTGAAGTCAATAACGGCCTTCCGAACGCCATCGTTCATTCTTTTGCAGTACGCGGCGCCAATCTGTTTGCCGGGACTTCCGGGGACGGCGTGTTTCTTTCCGATGATAACGGAGCAAGCTGGCGCGAAGTAAATCTTGGCCTGACGAGTAAGAATATCACGTCTTTTGCGTTAAGCGGCAGTTATCTTTTTGCGGCGACCCCGGACAGCGGTGTGTTCCTTTCCAGCAATGACGGCGCAAGCTGGGGCCCGGTAAATGATGGTCTCAAGAACAAAATGGTCTATTCTCTTTGTGTCGCCGGCACCGATCTCATCGCTGGAACTTATCACGGGGTATGGCGTTGTTCCATTCCAGAAATTGTCACTAAGATTGCCACCTATGATAGCCAGATTCCATTGCAGTGTTCAGTTTCGCAAAACTATCCTAATCCATTCAACCCAACAACCAACATTATTTTTAACCTGCCTGCAAAGTCCTATGTGTCCTTAAAGATTTTTGATCGCACCGGTAGAGAAGTAGCTGTGCTTGCGTCTGCAGAGATGCCAGCTGGCAGCCACTCCCTGCAATGGACTGCCGCTGATTTTCCGAGTGGAGTATACTTCTATCGCTTGCAGGCTGGAAATGCTGTTGAGATAAGGAAGCTTACATTACTCAAGTAATTCCTGCGGGTATTTGACCTATCCCGGGCCGACGCTTCACGTGCACCGACCTTTTTATTGCTTTCATTATTAACGTATCCCAAAATCCTCAACAATTCCCTTAGATTTTTCGCTTTGTTTCTCACATTTTTTCGCAAGATAAAAGCGAACAGCAACGACTGAAGGATGCCTTTCTACTTAGCGATGCATGTACGAAGGCAACAACTTTTCACAGCTTAAAAGGTAGGACGCCAGAGCAGGCAAAATTATTCTCGATGAAAATATCTCCCAACCCACAAAAGAGTTTTTGTATGGCGGGCTAGCGTGTCTTCAGGAAGATCCAGAGGGAACGTATTTAATCGTCGTCAGCAGCCATCCATAACTTGCCGAATATCGAAAATCTTGGCCTGAATATGCAGAGTTAAAGACAAGCCACTTTTTAAAGCCAATGTGTTATACATAGGTAAGTCAGTTTTTCGCGCTTTGATTTATCTCCGACAATTCCCTTGCATTTATATGCATAATTTTGTAACATAGCCGAAGTGAACTTCTTTTCAGCGAGTCTGATAGCAACTACCTGATGGGAGGGCAACCGGCTGGGGCAAAAAGGGCGCAGACAGGATTCAACGAATTCTTTCTGGGCCTTTTGCTTTTCTAAGGCATCGATCACTCGCAAAGCTCTTCGGACACCTGTAATTGCTCGAACATAATTCAAATGACAGCATGTAAATAATTGATTGACGCGAGAGTAAAACAGTCGGTCGTGAAATAATGTCCACCCATTTGTGATACTTCGAGGAGAATCGAATATGGCTGTGCCCGATTATCAGAGTTTAATGTTGCCACTTCTCCAATTCGCAGGGAGACGAAAAGATGTGATATCTTTAAACGAAGCTGTTGAAGCTCTAGCAGAGGACTTGGCCTTGACGGAGGAAGACCTGCAAGAGATGCTTCCGAGTGGTATTCAAAGGACATTTGTTAATAGAATTAGCTGGGCATCAACATATATGAAAAAGGCGGGGCTACTTGAGGCTACTCGTAGGGGGCACTTCCGTATTACTCTTCGCGGGCAAGAACTCCTCGGGAAACAACCCAAGGCAATCAATGTGAACCTTCTGAGGCAGTATCCCGAGTTTCTCGCATTCCAGCAACTTAAGGGAACTCGTAGTAGCGAGAAGCTAAGCACCCCAGATGATCTGCATGATGGTTCAAGTACCCCCTCAGAAGCCTTGGAAGCAGCCTATAAATTTCTGCGAGATGAACTTGCAGAAGAGCTTCTTGCCAAACTTAAAAAGTCTACTCCGTCCTTTTTCGAACGCATTGTTGTTGAATTGCTTGTAAAAATGGGATATGGGGGCTCTCGAGCTGACGCAGGGAAGGCAATGGGGAGGAGCGGAGATGGGGGGATTGATGGTATAATTAAAGAGGATCGGCTGGGGTTGGATATCGTATATTTGCAGGCCAAGCGCTGGGAGAACAACCCTGTCGGCCGGCCAGATGTCATGCAATTCGCTGGAGCACTTGCAGCTCAGAAAGCAAACAAAGGTATATTCATCACAACTTCCAGATTTACGGATGATGCCAGAAGCTATGTATCGCAAATTGGCAGCAAAATTGTTCTGATTGATGGAGAGTTGCTTACAAACTTGATGATTGATAACGATATTGGTGTATCAACAGTTTCAGTGTTTCCCGTGAAAAGAATTGACGCAGATTACTTCGATGAGAGCATTTAAGTTCACCTCAATCCAGTACTCACAGAGAATCGTAAAGTCTTACAGAGAGCGAGAGCATGAAAACCGTCAGAGATGCCTGTCAGTTACAGCCCAATGCCCTTACCATCAAACTTAGCGATCAAGTGGAACAACTCGATGAGCTTATCACGATTGAAGGAACTGGCGAAGAATTTTTTGAAAAAACACACATCACACAAGGTATGCAAGATCTCATAAGTGAGGGTATTGCCCGCCTTGCAGGTGGATCTTCCCAAGCCATCTTTCATCTGAAGCAAGCAATGGGTGGTGGCAAAACCCATCTGCTGGTCGGTTTCGGCTTGCTTGCTCGCCATCCGGAATTGCGCAAACGCTATTGTGGGGGCTCAGCGTATGCCTCAGCGTTCGATTCAGCAAATATCGCAGCCTTTAATGGACGTAATAATCCTGACCATTTTTTCTGGGGAGAGATCGCAGCCCAACTTGGCAAGGGGGATCAGTTTCGTGCATTCTGGACCAGTGGACCCAAGGCACCTGACGAGAAAGATTGGCTCCAGTTATTCGACGGTGAAAGTCCTGTACTCATTCTTCTTGATGAGATGCCTCCGTATTTTCACTATTTGGATACGCAAAAAGTGGGTAATGGTACTGTTGCTGATATCGCTACTCGTGCTTTCGCCAATCTTCTCACTGCCGCCGGGAAAAAACGAAACGTATGCGTTGTCATATCGGATCTATCTGCAGCCTACGATACAGGAGGCAAATTAATTAACCGTGCCTTGGAAGATGCACGATCTGAGCTCGGCCGGCAAGAACGCAGCATCACACCAGTCGATCTTGCCGCGAATGAAATTTATGATATTCTCCGTAAAAGACTCTTCAAGTCGCTTCCGGATAGAGCGGTGATAGCAGATACAGCTGCAGCGTATGGTCGCAAGTTGGAGGAAGCATCAAAATCAAAAACCGTAAGCCGCGGAGCAGAACTCATCGCAGATGAAATTGCGGCGACTTATCCATTTCATCCTCAGTTAAAAAATATCATTGCTCTCTTCAAAGAAAATGAGCAGTTCAAGCAAACGCGTGGTCTGATCGAGATAGTATCACGCTTACTCCGCTCGGTTTGGGAACGCAAGAGCAACGATGTTTTTCTAATCGGCCCACAACATTTTGATCTCTCGATTCCGGATGTGCGGGATAAACTTACAGAAATTTCTGGGATGCGCGATGTAATTGCCAAGGATCTCTGGGATATACAGCAATCAGCGCATGCTCAAATTATTGACTTGGAGACTGGTAATGAAGCTGCGACCCAGCTTGGGGTTTTGCTCTTCACTGCAAGCCTCTCCACGGCAGTCAACGCTATCAAAGGCCTCACTCGTGAAGAAATTGCAGAGTGCCTCATTTCTCCGCTAGGCGACGCATCGGATTTTTTAGCCGCATTTGAAGAACTGGATAAAATTGCTTGGTTTATGCACCACACTCCGGAAGGTCGGTATTATTTTGATCGGCAAGAAAATTTGACAAAATTACTGCAGAGTCTCGCGCATGATGCTCCTCAAAATCAAGTGGATGAATTGATCCGGAGCAGACTACGCGAGATGTTTAAGCCCATTCGCCGGACATGTTACGAAGAGGTATTACCACTGCCGAAGTTGGACGAGGTTGCTGATAAAATTCGCAAGGGACGTGTACTTCTGATAGTCAGTCCAGATTCAAAGATTCCTCCCGAGGAAGTACAAAAGTTTTTCGATGGTTTGAGCCAGAAGAATAACCTCTGCGTTCTCACCGGCGACAAGACAGCTATGGGCAGTGTCGAAAAAGCGGCGCGGCAATTCTATGCAGTACAAAAAGCTGATAGCTGTATTCCCGTAAACCACCCTCAGCGCGAAGATTTGGAACGAAAGCAGCAGGATTATGCGCTTGACTTTACTTCGACAATTTTGAGCTTATTCGACAAAGTCTTATTCCCTATACAACGTGCAGGCAAACCTCAGCCCCAGCTTATACCAAAAGCCTTGGAGCTATCCCGCGCCATAAATCAAGACTTCAACGGCGAAGAACAAATAGAAAAGACATTGACGTCCACTCCTGTAAAGCTGTATCTCGATATTGATAAGGACTTTGATCCAATCCATGTAAAAGCGGAGGACCTTCTTTGGCCAGAGAATATCGAAGAGGCGCGTTGGTCAGATGTTGCTGATCGCTACGCGGAACAGGCCGGAATGCCTTGGCTACCTCCAAAAGGTTTGGATATGCTTAAATCTATCGCCTGCAACCGGGGATTGTGGGAGGATCTTGGTAATGGATACGTCACAAAAAAGCCAAAGAAAAAGCGTACGTCTGCCCAGATAATTGCCGAGCCTGAACTTGGCGATGATGGAAGGGTGCAATTGAAGATTCACGCCCAAAACGCTGGGCCGGCTCCACGCATTTTTTATGCTGAGGATTCTCCGGTCTCTGAATCAAGTACCCAGTTGAAGGAGCAGGTCTTCACCACCACTGCACTGAGAGTTAACATCCTTGTCCACGATCCATCCGGCAAGTATGAGACCGGAGATCCTGTCACGTGGACAAACAAGCTCATTTTGCGGAATATGCTCTCTGAAAGAGAAGGCAAACGTTATGTGGAGCTGTTTGTGGCGCCCAGAGGTACGATCCGCTACACTCTTGATGGCAGCGAACCACGGAATGGATCTGAGTATTCTGGCCCAATACCTATCAGCGATGCAGACGTTCTCTTGAGCGCCTTTGCAGAAGCTGATGGTCTTGAGGTTCGCAATAACTTCACTTTCCCAGCCAAGGGGAGGAAAGGCCTGCAGATTGACGAGACCAAGCCTGC
>JAKQLB010000064.1 GCA_029567375.1 Bacteroidota bacterium
CCTGCTGGGGGCGTATGGGTCGACGTGGGACAGCATCAACACGCCCTTCGCGCCGATCAACGTGGGAGTCGAAGAACTGGGGGGGGATCAGTACCAAATCACGTGGGAGACCGCATTCGCGAACGACTGCCAGGAAGCGTATTACCTGTACACGCTGGACGCGACGGAAGGATTCGTCCCGACGGTCAATCACACAGCGCTCGCCACCGTCGTAGGGAAAGAGGTACGGGAAACTACGATCGAGACGGACAAAGCCTACCTCGCGATATGCGCGTGGAATCACTCCCCTACAAAGAATTATTTCAGTGCCAGTATGTTTTGTCGTACAGGCAATGTTGTGTTTGTTACTGAGATCACGATAACAGGAGAAGAAGACCGCACAACGGTTAGTGTTGGGGGAACCCTTCAGATGATATTACATGTCCAACCTGAAAACGCCACTAGTAAGGCAGTGACATGGACAGTGGAAAACGCATCAAGTATAGTCTCCCGAAAAAACATGGGCGCGATATCACAAGTTGGGGCACTTACTGGCCTAGCTTCAGGAACGGTTGTAGTGAAGGCTATATCTCAAGACGGTTCAGGAGTTGTAGGAGAAAAAGTAATAACAATAGTGGAAGAGGAGACTGCTTATTTACTTAAGGCCGAATATATTGATTCAGAAACAGGTGGAGAGATTCAACTAGAAAACGGGATTCGATTGCAGATTTCTCCAAACTCAATCAGAAATGACACAAGCGTTGTGTTGGGAGCAGCGGAAAACATCGGAACATATCCTCAAATCATTATTGATTTTAAAGAAGAGACAGAGCTGTTAGGAGAAATTACGCTACACATTCCCTTACCAGAAGCAAACAATAATATGCAGTTTTACCTCATGTATTACGATGAAACAGGAACTCCCCAGTCTATTCTATGCGAGCATACTTTTTTAGAAGTTTCGGATAGACCGGTATTCACTACAGTCATCGCGGTAGTGCTAGTGGCTGCACTCGTAAAAATTGTGGGAGAAGCCGCTGTTCTTGTTATAGAGGATGCGGTGCATCAATGGAATAGTTTAATAGGAGTCATGAAAATTCCTCCTGAGCGGTTATTACCCGGGGATATTCTTATTTACGCAAATGATGGAGTTGGGCACGCAGCACTGTTTAAGGGTGGAGAAAAAGAAGATAATTGGATAATAGAATCGAACAAGTATGGTGAATATATAGGAGGGAGTAAGCTAAGTGACTTAGGAATTTATGAAGGCGTAAGAAATTATAATTATTGCGATTCGACGTGGAATTTGGGAGCAAGAAGAATCCCCGATACTACAGATAAACAGAGGGAAAAAATAATCGCGTACGCAGATGGCAAAGTCAAAGACAAAGCTTACTGGTCATTGGGAGGTGCGAGCATCCTGTGGACCAATGCGAAGGATGGGTATGCGAAGCATACTGACGGGAAAGAAGTTTTTTCTTGTATAGGATTGGTAGACCGAGCATATAGAGAGGCTGGAATATGTGCGAGACCCTGGTATGACCAAATGATACTATACCCATCGGAGTACTTTAATCAAACAATTCCGATAGATAGCGTCACCATGAAGCCGGGAGAGACATTAGATTTTCAGGTTTATTCTATGAATGTCACAAAGAATTCCGTGAATAATTATAGTGAAGAAGAATCCCCTACAGTCGAAATTCTTCAGGGAGTTGGGAGCCTTTCTCTTTCGGGTGATCATCGTAAAAAAAAGTATACATTTAGCCCGCCAAATCCAGGGGTTTATGAAGTAACTTTCAGGTTTACAAGCAAAGCAGACTCCAGCAAATATGAAGATCAGACACTAAAAATTATAGTTCAACAAAGCGAAGAGCCCTTCGAACCAGGTATGGTCCTCGTCGAAGGCGGCACCTTCCAGATGGGGAACACGCGAAATGATGGTGAAGGGAATAGTGACGAAAAACCGGTACACACGGTGAACCTGACCTACGACTACTGGATTGGGAAGTGCGAGGTTACTTTTAGCGAATACGACTCGTACTGTGAGGCGTTAGGAAGAAGCAAACCAAGTGACGATGGTTGGGGCCGGGGGCAGCGTCCGGTGATCTGGATTAATTGGTGGGAAATGATCAACTATTGCAACTGGTTAAGCAATGAAGAAGGTTATGCAAGGGCGTACGATCAAAACGGGAATCTACTCGATAGAAGCGGTAACATCACGCCAGACATCACGCAAGTGGAAGGATACCGATTGCCGACGGAAGCGGAATGGGAATATGCGGCTCGAGGGGGGCATGTTGACATCCAAGACGGGATTGAAGCGAACGATTATAAGTATGCAGGAAGCGACGATCTTAACGAAGTAGGGTGGTATGACGGCAACTCGGGAAACAAAACGCAACCGGTGGGGCAGAAAAAAGCGAACGAGCTGGGATTGTATGACATGAGCGGAAACGTATACGAAAGGTGCCACGATTTTTATAATGAAACTTACTATTCGGCTGAAGCCGCCAATACGAATCCGATAGGGCCTACGAGTGGAGATTTTAGGATATTTCG
>JAKQLB010000068.1 GCA_029567375.1 Bacteroidota bacterium
CCGGCGTCAACCTCGTCGTGTCGGCAAATGTCGATAACGCGTACACCCGCACTGTGAGCGGGCTTGAGGTCAGCTTCTGTTCGCTTGCATATTTGCGCCAGCGAGTATAGTAGTTGGTACCTTTCTGGAGCGAATATACTACGATTATGACAACTATGCGGGGCCTGGTGTGCCCCATGCGATTCTCTCCCGGCGCAGTACCACCATTTTTATGTTTATTGAGCGCTATCTTGCTTCCTACAAACCCCTTTACACTCGCTCTCAGCGTGTTGCGGCCGCGAAAGAGAAAGGGGCTAGCAGAGTCCTCTTAATGAGCCTTGACTCAAGTGAGCATGTTTGTTTTCCAACATTCTGCTTTTCAAATTTTGAAAAGCTTGAGTATCGATATTAATAAAATCAACTAAATGCTATGATGGATGACTGTAAAGTCTATTACGAGTAATTTTGGCAAATAAATGAATTTATCTACAGCAAATATTCTTGTTACCGGCGCCGATGGCTTTATTGGCAGCCACTTAGTAGAAGCGCTTCTCGATCAAGGCGCAAAGGTTCGAGCATTTGTTTTCTATAACAGCTTCAATTCCTGGGGCTGGCTCGATACTATCCCGCCGGAGAAACTTAAGCAAATAGAAGTGTTCACCGGAGATATCCGCGATCCACATGGTGTCCAAGAGGCAATGAAAGGCATAGATATTGTCTTTCATCTTGCTGCGCTTATTGCTATTCCATTTAGTTACCATTCCCCTGATAGCTATGTGGATACCAATATCAAGGGGACTCTGAATGTGCTTCAAGCAGCGCGCAATCTTGGCACTCATCGTGTATTGGTCACTTCAACATCTGAGGTATATGGGACTGCTCAATATGTCCCCATAGATGAGAATCATCCTTTCCATGGGCAATCACCATACTCTGCGACAAAGATCGGTGCAGATCGTTTGGCTGAGAGCTTTTATAGAAGCTTTGGGCTTCCTGTAACGATTGTAAGACCCTTTAATACTTATGGTCCGCGACAGTCTGCACGTGCGGTCATTCCAACAATTATTACTCAGCTATTGAGCGGTTCGACATCAATACGGCTTGGGAGTCTCCAGCCGACACGGGATTTTAACTATGTGAAGGATACGTGTGCGGGTTTTATCGCAATTGCAAAACATGACATAACTATTGGTGAGGAGATCAACATAGCGACTCAGCGCGAAATATCTATCGGTGATCTTGCTGCAGAGCTTGTGAAGCAGATAAATCCTCATGCAAGGATCATATCGGATGATACGCGCATTCGCCCCGAAAAGAGCGAAGTAGAAAGGCTTCTTGGTTCAAATGAGAAAATTAAAAGATTGACAGGCTGGTTTCCACAATATTCATTCGAAGATGGCCTAGCAGAGACCATTGCATGGTTTTCGCAGCCGGAGAATCTTGCGAAGTATAAAACAGACATTTACAATCTATAAATTGATTGAAAAGCAAATAAGAAGGCAATGAACATGGATAATACTCGCTTTGAAGAGATCCTTCAGTTTATTCGCACACTCTATCCGAACGAAAATCCCGTGCCGCTGCATGCGCCGCGATTTCTTGGCAGAGAGAAGGAATATCTGACCCAATGCATTGAAACGACGTATGTTTCATATGTAGGTCAATTTGTAACAGATTTCGAGGAGCATATAAAAAAGCTTACTGGTGCTCACTACGCGGTTGCCATTGCAAATGGAACAGCTGCATTGCATATGACACTCCTTGCTGCTGGTATACAGCCTGGTAACGAAGTGATCACACAAGCGTTGACATTTGTGGCTACGGCCGCGGGTATAAAGCATGCGCTTGCAGAACCGATCTTTATCGATGTTGAGGCCAAAACTCTTGGTATGAGTCCAGAAGCGCTTAAGGCATTCTTAGAAGAAAATGCAAGCTATAAAAATGGCGTAACAATAAATAAAAAAACAGGAAAGCGAATCGCTGCAGTTGTGCCTGTGCATATCTTTGGTCATCCTGTACGCCTCGAGGAAATTTCAACAATTTGCGATGAATACGGTCTTATGCTCATAGAAGATGCAGCTGAATCGTTAGGCAGTACTTATAAAGGAAAGCATAC
>JAKQLB010000070.1 GCA_029567375.1 Bacteroidota bacterium
TGGAGCAAAGCAGGACTGTGGTTTCTATATCCATAATCAATCCTTGGGGGCAGAAGAAAACGGCCTGGTTTCCATCATCGCCAGTGGCTTTGACATAAATATCCCCACTGTTTGCGATGAGTGCTCTTGATCTCGGGATAATCCCGGTTGCGCTGGCAGCGGTAAAGACATCACCGTAGAGTCTTGCCGCCCTAACGATTTCTGCTGTGGTTGGGTAATTAGGCATGATCTAAACTCCTTTCACTGTATCTATGGCAATAATGCAGGCATCGAAAAACTTGTCAAGACAAATCATCATCCCGCCCAGAGGCTAACTCTTTTTTGGTCTCTAAGATAGCTTTTCCTTTTCTTCTCGAGGCGTTCCAGCCATTTCTTCTTTTCTTCCTGAACCTCGCGGATAAAGGGTTTATCAAGAAACATGAGGGCGTAGCGCAGAGCGTCAGCGATATGGTCTTCACCATCGGTATTCACGTCTTCCGGGTTTCGGCTCGACCTAACCAATGACGGGATAGTCTCTATTGCGTTTATGCAATTTGAAGTGAACCGAATGAATGGTATTCCCTCGTCCGGGATTTTGAGGAACTCGTGGAAGGTAGCCCAGCCCTGTACGCGATCATTGTTTCCTGGGACGATATGCTCTAACCCGTTTTCTATGTATATATCAATCGTGGAGTGCATTGTCGTCATGTATTCGTGTGATTTGATCCTCATGGCCGGGTCAACGATAGTTGCATAAACATCGTCTTCTGAAAGCCCCCATTTGGCCGTAACCGAGGCGATCTTCCTTGCCTGTTCTGATGGGGTTAGCCCGGTCTCATATATCTCATCAAACTGCGTTACATAGCCTAAATTATCAACGAATAGGAATCCGCAAGCAAAGGGGTTTGCAATGCCATAGTCAACGCAGCGATAAACCCTTCCCTTGTCCAAATTGAGCCTGAAATCTCTGGCATCAATCACGTGATGGAACTTGGAGAACTCCTCAAAAAATACTCCACCCTGTACATCCCAGTTACCAAGGAGCCACATCTCACGCTTAGCCTGGTCGAGGGAGTTGAGGAACTTGACGTAGCGCTCGTCGTTGTTAACGAGCATGGGGTTGTCGAAGACAAGTGATGGGATAAACTGAAGGGTATTACCCTCATCATCTTCAAATGGGCTATTTGGGTTAAGCTCCCGGTAGGTAACATTAAAACGCTTATCATGCACCTCTGCCCCAGGTATAGGCTTACAGGGATCAATGAAGCGCCTTTTAATCCAGACATGCCCTACCCCTCCAGGATTTGTGGTGTACCGCTTAAATGGCTTTAGTTCAGGGTTGGTAGAACGAACAGAGCCGCCAAGATCACGTACCCAGCGCTCCGGGAACTGGTTCAACTCTTCTATCCCAAGATAATGAAAGTTACCACCTATATACTTCTTAACATCCGCCTCACAGTCACAGTAAGCAAGGTGGACACGAGCACCAGATGGGAAAATAAAGGCCTTCTTCTTCTCCCTCCACACAGCCCCAAGCCGCTTGTATATCTTCTCCGCTTCAGGCATGAAGTTCATGTATATGTCGTCAAACGTCCTACGGAAAATAATAGCCTTGTACTCCGGGTAGTCTATCGAATACTTGTCGATCACAGGAACCAAATTAAAATCATCACCCTCATAGTGCCACTTCCGAACCTTCAGAGCCGCGTCAACTATCAACGCAGCAGTCTTGCCGCCACCACGAGCACCACCAAAACAAAGCTCATCAACCTCCGAAGACAAAAACAACTCCTGCTTGGGGTAGGGCTTAAACACTACAGTCTGATTCGCACGCTGCTCAGCATCCTTTACATTGTCAGAGTTAAACAGCCGGCCAATACCCATAACTAACTAAACCTGCCCTCTCTCACATTGTCCGCTACCTTGCGAGCCTCCTCTATCGGATCAAGCTCAACATCATTCGACATCGCCTCATTACGCTTCTGTATCTTAACCTGAGCCTCCTTATACTCCTCATAATACTGCCCCTTCTTTCCCGTAACAGCATCATCCCGCATCAAATTACCCCCAATATCCCGAACACGTTCCTGAGCACTGTCAGGCATCGGAACTATAATCACATTGCTCCGACTCACATTAACAGAGCCAGGAGCATCACCAGAATCAGACGACAATGGAACCAACCCACGAGAAACAGCTATCCCAGCCTCTAAATTAGCAACAGCACGCAACGCCTCAACTATGCTACGAACACCCTCAGAACTGAAATCACGGGCAAGCAACGCATCTACCAACTTCTTGTACAACTTCCGAATACTCGCACGCAAAATGTCATCACTCGCAACAAAAGCAGCCTCATTAGCCGTGATCAACTTGTGCCGATAACTCCATATCCGAGCCCCCTCAGACTCACTATAGCCCAATACGTCGCAACATATACCCAGCGCACGCTTCTCATCCCCTCCACACTCCTTCATCGCTACACCCATATAGCGAACAAACAACAACTCTCCCAACACAGAATTGTCAAAACTCTGACCACCGACAACCACATCTCCAGATAACCGCTTGCTAAGACTCTTCTTGCTCACTATAACATCTCTCCCAGTGCCACTTAAAAAAATAAGGGCGAAGGATCAAATCTCTCTGTCCAACGCCCACCTAAGAGGTATCTAAATGACACAATGACAACTTAACCAATACAAGCATTTATGTCAAGCAGTTTGTGGGAGTTTTGGATTTTACGCGGCAGGGGAGGTCATTTCACTTGGGGGGAGGGGGGGTGAGGGGTGGGTCTTCCCATCCTTTTATTTTCATGATTTTGGTGCTCGGATCGTGTCCGAACGTCAAGAATCAAGGCTTGCAGGCCAATGAGCAATGCGATCAAGTAAAAAAAGTTCCATACCATAACAGCTATAAATAGCAATGCTTTACATCATAGACGTGGATTATTGTGCAAGATTGTACTTGACAAGACGGTCAAGACACTTATCTTGTCTTTGGCAATGCTATTAACGCATTGACTACAATACCTAAGAGGTTAGGAAAATGGCAAGTTACTTTGAATCAGTACGAAAGGCGGTCAATCGGATCGCCAAACAAGCGGCAAGTCAAGGACTTACGTACACGCAAGCCTTGGCTTTGGTACAAGCCAATGGATATAAGGCAAGCGCCTTTTATCCCTTTGGCAGCGCCATAGAATGGCAAGAGTTTAAACAAGCAAACAAGGGGGCTTGAAATGGCATACAGCATACTCAAATCAGAATATCCATGCTGCCATTTCAGGCGCTTGACCGATCATTGTACTGTTATATCAAGCTATGATGGCAAAGTCAAGACCGGCTGGAGTTATTCTACGTGTCTCTACGTGCTTTATGGCAATGTCCTTTATATCAATCCACGTTATTATTCAAGCACCACGGCACGCCATAGATCAAGGCTTTTAAGTGCTCTTAATGTCCCCTACGAGACTTTGAACTTGTCTCTTGGGACACTTACAGGGAAACTTGCAGAAGATCTCTTATTATATGGCAAGCTAAGCAATTGGTCACTTTATGGCCTTGCCGTGCGATCCCAATACCTTCAGAAATATCAAGAAAGCCTTGAAAATCAGATCAAAGACAAAGACAAGCAAATAGCAAAGCTTACAAGGCAGCTTGCAAGGCGGTCAAAATGAGTTATCAAGTTATGTTCAGCGGTCAAGACCTTGACATAGTACAAAGAGCCGCTGTTGCGTACGTAGAGACCGTCCCCGATCTAAAGGTAAATAAGATATTTGTCAAGGTAAATAAAGACGGTGCTTTTGTCACCGTTTCCCTTGTAAAAAAAGACCCCAAAGAATAATCAATAACATACCTTGTAAAGACCGGTTAATCTCCGGTCTTTTTTTTATGCTCAGAATGGCCTTTATTCTCTCAATTTCGCATTTTCTCACCAAATCAATATCAAGACACGTCTCAATCAATTTTAAGCTCTTAAATCGCTTTATATGCAATCCATCTCAAAGGCCGGTCAATTTCCTCTTGTCTTTTTATATCCGCTTAAAAAAATGCAAGCAAGACTTTCTTTATTTGCAGTCACTTACGTGATTGGATTTGCAAACAGTTTACAAATCTTGAGTGTTAAGTGATTGTGTTTATGTGATTTGCTTATTTTGATTGCGATTTGTGCTATAGTGTGTGCGAAGAATGAGCACACACGTTATTGTATTTATTTATTATATTTAGTGTGCAAAACGCCTTGCGTAAGTGATTGCAATATATAACAAACAGGTATGTTGTTTTTTTAAGCTTTTGTGAAACCTTAGTAAAACCTTAAAAAAATGACATTTTGTGTTTAGGTGGCTATCTTATTGGCAGGCTGTTACTTGCGCTCCACACTTTTTGCTGTGATGCCCACGTAAGTGATTGTGCTTATTCAGGTTACGTGTGTGAAGTTTTTTTTGTAGCTTTTAGGCCTGTATTTTGGCTTGTTTTCTTGCCCCTCTTGGGAAGTTTTTTTACTGATCAAAGAAAATTGTCTTGACAAGATGCTTGTCTTGATTATCTTGTCCTCAGACACACTAAATAAACCTAAGAGGTACAAAGATGAAAGACACGATGAAAGACACCAAGATCACCGAAGAAGCCCCCTTCACCTGCGAAGAGTGTGGCGCGGTCAACACAGACCACGATAGCTGTGAATATGTAGGCGGCAAGCTGCTTTGTGAATCCTGCATGGAGTACTTTCTCGATCATGCCCCCCGCGTACTGGAATGCGATGCCGGGGTGGGCGTAGATGAGACCGAGCCTTATTATTGGATATCCGGCTATGGCTGGCATCCCTATGACCTTCCTGAGCGCTTCCCTTATGACGATGTTACCTATAAGCGGATCGATGGCTGGAGGGGCTACAATGAGCCCTCTGTGAAAGCTGGCTTTACCTTGCTGGATGGCTGGACAACCGGGTACATAGATAGTACTGTAGGACGAAAACACCTTGTTAATGACTTTCTGCAGATGATCCAGAAACCGGAGCTTTGTCCCTGTAACCTGTGGGTATATACCGCCCAAACCTCAAACATATTTAGCCTTGGGATCGGGATCGCTTTCAAGACCACCGATGCAGCCTTGCTGGATGAATGGCTCCGGGATCACCTTTCCTGTGACCTTGTTAACCTACAAAGCGCGCTAAGCTAATGGAGGAACCAATGGATACCTTAATCTCAACCGAAACCTACAAGGACTACACCATAGAGATACACTATGATGATGCCCCCCTTGATCCCCGTGATGATGACAACCTTGGGATGCTTTGGCTCACACATGGCCGCTATGCCTTCCCTCAAGAGATCGATATTGATCCCACCGAAATCACTGAGACCACCGTTTACGATGCCATAAATGAGGCCTGTGATCCCCCGGTCATTCTGCACGTGTACATGATGGATCACTCCGGGCTTGCGTTCTCGTTTTGTCCCTTTGGAGGATATCATGGACACTTTGACTCCGGCTGCGTAGGATTTACCTTTACCACGATGGAAAGGATCAAAGAATATCTTGGCTTTGAAGAGCTGGATGATGACCGGAAGGCGCAAATCCGGGAAATCCTCTGGACGGAGCTCAAAGAATATGAAGCGTACGTGAACGGCGAAGTATATGGCTACAAAATCCTAAAAGACGGTGAGCTCGTGGATAGCTGCTGGGGCTTTCTTGGGAACCCCAATGGTGCCCTGACCGCTGCCCAAGACTCTATTAAATGGGCTTGACGATATAGCCTAACCTAAACCTCTCCCAATACCCCGGCCTTGCCACCGGGGTAAGGGAAGGGGCTTAGCTCCAAACAAACTAAGAGGTGAAACATGAGACACACAAAGATCAGGATCGTCTCCCGGCTGCCATACTTTGGCAACACCGGCTCCGGCTCCGTGCCGGGGTATTACACGGTTTGGGAAACACGGATTAACCAATATGGCTACATTGACATTATGAAGCCAAAACAGATCAAGCAGAACCAGAACATGGAAGACCTGAAAAAGTACCGGGGCAAGCTTTACGTTATCCTTGACGGCTCAAAGGTGCGCGGGATATCCATTAAAAACTGTTGCAGATGCAAAGAGCTTTCCATCATCCTTGACGGCATGGAGATGTGTGGGCATTGCTATGATTTAGACCTATATGGAGGTAAATAATGAGGAAAATATGTATCCTAAGCACCTTGCCCGCTATTGAGGGCAAGAGCTCCGGGGCAAAGGCCGGAGTGTTAACCCTGTGGATCGCATACCTAAAATCAGACGATACGCTATCAAAGCGCGTCTTTCCTCTGAAAACATACTTATCTCTGGCAGAGGCAAAGAAAATCCTAAAAACCAAAGAGTTCCGGGGATATAGCGCATTTTATTACGATATCCCAAGTGTCCTTGACAATGACGATAATGGGCTGACTCCTCTGCAAATCACCAAATGCACAAAATGTAAAACACTTTCCATTATTTTCGGCAACGGGATGTGTGAGGCATGCTTTTGGAGGAGACGATGAGTAAGTCATACCCAATTATCAAGCCAATCGTCATAACAACCTATAAGCCAACCAAAACCGTGGAGGTATAAGATGGAAAAGAACCTACAACGCGCTTACGAACAATGGGTGAGCGACAATGATGACTACAAAACCTATGAAGAGCTTGAAGAGCTATTTCTCGATCTGCTAAACGAGACAGAGATTGACGTGCTTGGAACAAGCTATGGAGCCGGGGATATCCTCAAAGCGATGGATGAGATCGCGTACAACGAAGAGCTAAGCAATTATATTGACAGCTCGTGGCAAGAGATCGAAGATGTGGGAGGCTTGACTTATGCCCCCGCAAATGACGACCCGGAACAAGACTTTTATGATGAGAGGTGCGTAGTGTGTGACGATTGTGACTGTTACGTGCTGGATGAAGAAGCAACCAGCTATGGCGGACGAGACCTGTGCCCGGAATGCCTGAAAATAGCCCAGGAGCTTATAGCCCAGGAGCTTGAGGGAGACGAGGAGGAATAAATGGCAAGGATAGCCTCCCGAAAGGGGCTCACATCCGGCTTCTACGCCATTATCCCGGAACGGCTCGTAACATCCCCGGCCTTTGCCTCACTTCCCTCTATGAGGGAGGTGGGGCTCTATTTCCTATTGCTTGGTAAATCAGACGTGTTTGGCTGCCTGCCCCTCTACCCCACGATAGAGATGACTAAATCGGGATTGCTTGGAGCCCTTGCCGGAGCCATGGGCAATACCGAGTTTAGGAACAGCATGAGGGCACTGCTCGAAGCAAAGCTATTTATCCCCCTCTCTTGGGGAGGCGGACACGTCCTGCTGCTCCCACACAAGCTCCCCACCGCGAACCTGAGCTATTACCCCATCCCCCGGATTCTCCCGGTAAATGTGATTATGCCCCACCTGTATGAGCTCGCTGAAACGGATTTCTATCTCGCGGATATGCTGAAAGACCTAAACGTGGATCGGATTCTGGAGCATACCGGAGTAGCTGAAGGCGTAGCCATGGCACTCGTGGATTACCCGGATTGGATGACCCCACCAAGCATTAAGAGGAGGAAAACCGCGGCCAAACAAGCGGAGGTGAAGCGCAAAAAGGAAAGCCCCGCAAGCGAACCTAAAAAAATGCCCCGAACCAGCAATGATTTTAGGGTGATTGAGCTCCAAGACTATATCTGTGATTGTGGTTTTGATATCGAGATTAGCGACGACGACATGCTCGCCATGCTCGTGAAATATGGAAAGAAATACCTGACCCGGATGATAGATTTATACGGTGATTGGAGATTGGTATCACCCAATAAAGCCAAAAATCACAAGAACCACGCCCGAGCTATAAACGCTACCTGGGTGCACGAGAAAGCCAAAACCAATACGCTACCTAACCCCAATGACGAGCTTATTGAGCTCCGCTGGAACGTCCTGATCACAGGCGTAGAGAAAAGCGAGCTCATGGAGCAGATCAAAACCAAACTCAAAGAATCAGACCCGCATAATCAAAAAGAGTGGCTGGTAAGCCTCGCTGATCGAGTGTCCGGGATGAAAACCAAATCAGGGATCACCAGCACCGATATGGATGCCAACTATATCCTTGACCAAATTGAAAGACAATCCAAATGGAGGAACCAATGAACACCCAAGAGTTAGATCGCAATACAATAAATGCGACCCTAAAGAAATACCACGTAAACCTGCGAAAGCTATGCACAACGCATAACCTAAACTATAAAACCATCTTCGGATGGCTGTCCGGGAGACAGGCAACGCTAAACCCCGAAACCACCGAGAAAGTACGCCAAATGATGGCGATATACAGGGAGGAAGAGAAATGAGAATAAAATATAAAAGATCAATCTATGGCATGAGCCCAACATGCAAAGCAAGGCCAACCGTGAAGGTGGGGTCTATGTCGTGCGAAGAATGTGAGTACTGCAAAGGAAAGGCTTTTGGCTTTATTGGGAAAGAGACTACTGTGGGTGGTCGAAAGATAGACCTTTATGGTGGATGGGTGGAATGTGCTGCCCCTGAGATGCAAGATGAACGGGAGGAAGAATGAAACACACAATGAAACCACAATTTGAAAAACACGAAGACCAGCTTTTTCGCATGCTGGAAGAGCCCGTGCCATTAACACCAGATGCAGAAATGCCGCGTCTGGTGAGGCTTATTCAAGA
>JAKQLB010000265.1 GCA_029567375.1 Bacteroidota bacterium
CGCCGGTGTGCGGCCGATCGACAAGCTGGACATCATGGCGTCCGTTTCTTATGCTACCGCGGATAAGACTCCGCAAGCGGTCTGGGACAGCAGAGAATATGGTTACGAAATCGATCTGACCGCAACCTACAAGATCACCAACAACCTGTCCTATATGCTGGGCGGCGGTTATTGGATAGTCGGTGATTATTACAAAGGCACGGCTGCTGCCGGTCAAGACGTTGATGACAATTTCATGGTCATCAACAAGCTGACGCTGACTTTCTAGTAGAAGCTGAAAGACTTAAAGACGGAAGTCTGAAGTCTAAAGGTTAAAACGAGGCCCGGCGGGGAAACCCGCCGGGCTTTTTAATGCAGGGAACGGTTTCAAACCGTTCCGCAAGGTGGGCGATGACTTACGAATCTTATTCATCTTTGATTGATATGAAAGGGTTTACAGTCCTCAGTTCTGGAATCCGCTCAAAATCCGCGATATCTCTTGTCATTAAGGGAAGTTTGGCATACAGAGCTGTTGCTGCAATAATGGCGTCGGGAAGTTTTATGGGGAATTTCTGGCGAAAACAAATGCATTGACGAATTATATCTTCATTAAGTGGTATCTCTGAGACGGATTGAAGCAACGCTGCTGTAGAATTAAGGGATTCTGGAGAATGCTTTCGCCAACCAAGCAACTCAATACGGGTGATGACTGAAATATAAGAGCCGTATTCCAGCGCACTTATCAATGTTGCTTCGGCTTGATCGGTGAGTGCCCCTGCAAGGTGATAGATGAGGATATTGGTATCGATGCATGCAGCCGCTCATCAGTCCCATTGCCTCGTCCATTCCTCTCTCATGGCACGAATGTCTTTGTCAATCTCTTCGATAGTTATATGACGGCCAAGGCTCCCTCGCGTCTGCCTCAATAACTTGGCTATGTTCATAGGCTTAGCTTCAATATCATCGTCTGCCATCAATACCGTGACGCGCCGGTTTTCAAGTACCGGCGGCGGCGAACCTATCCACTGTAGCTGTCCCTTCTTATAAATGGCTTCATATTGTTTATACATTTATTTTCTACCTTAAATTATTTTGATTTTATTATAGGCCAAGTCATACAAATATCAAGATTTAACTTTGATGAACCCGTAAAAAATCACCACTGTCACCCTGAGCCCGTCGAAGGGTGAACGTAAGTACTCTATATCACGTCATGCTTCGACAGGCTCAGCATGACAAAAGAGGGACAAGATGACTTTTTACGAGACCGTCAACTTTAGAAATTCTTAAATCATTCCTTTATTTTTTGTCGCCAAAATAATATATTACGAATCATCAAAAAAGTGAGGAATTTACCGATTTATTTTTATGAAAAACGAATTGCCCCGGATAGGCAAGAAAATATTGATTGTTGCTGATCTCTTCGATAATACTGAAGAAAAACGATATTGGCTGTCTCAAACTCCATCCGCCCGCTTGAATGCAATTGAATGCAGCAGGAGAATGATTTATGGCATCCATAGAACTTCATCCAG
>JAKQLB010000079.1 GCA_029567375.1 Bacteroidota bacterium
AATGGTCGCACCCCGCGTGGGTGCGTGGATTGAAACATTGATACTATTGGCGAGGGTGCGGGAGTGTATTCGGTCGCACCCCGCGTGGGTGCGTGGATTGAAACGTATGTTTATCTGTTCCGAAATGCGTTATCTTTCGTCGCACCCCGCGTGGGTGCGTGGATTGAAACGCGTGTGTCTATTGTGCGCTGAATAGCCCTGCTGAGTCGCACCCCGCGTGGGTGCGTGGATTGAAACTGTTGAGTTTGTATACAGACGTGACGACCTTGTTCGTCGCACCCCGCGTGGGTGCGTGGATTGAAACTGTTGAGTTTGTATACAGACGTGACGACCTTGTTCGTCGCACCCCGCGTGGGTGCGTGGATTGAAACATTACCTCCCCCCGGACTTTTGCCGCCTGTATCCGTCGCACCCCGCGTGGGTGCGTGGATTGAAACTCCTTTCGCCACAATAGCCTTGCGAAGCTCCCCACGTCGCACCCCGCGTGGGTGCGTGGATTGAAACGTTAATAGCTCATACTTCAATCCTGATAATATCGCTCAAAGGGTACCACCCATATCGCTGGAAAGGGTACCGGGCGTAGCGCTCCAATAGGTACCGGGCGTAGCGCTCCAAAGGATACCGGCGTAGCGCTCCAAAGGATACCGTTTCAAAGCCTGTAATTTTTTAAATAATAACTTCATAATATTGCCTTCGTAAAGGAGGTACTATTATGGCAAACGAAAAAATTACAATGCTTAAACTTAAGAGGCTGTTACAGTTGCTTGACACAGGCAGTTCCCTGAACACGATATGTTCAGAGTTACATATGAGCAAGCGTACCGTACACAATTACAAACAACTAGCTGAGCAGAGCGGTATTCCTGTTCCTATTTTGCGACAAATGGAAGACGCTAAACTCGAGGATCTACTACAACCAGACTCTCCTGAGCCCTTAGCGGACGGAAGAAAGGTTATTCTGGATACTCTTTTAGAGGGATATCTTGAACGATTGAAAAGACCTTATATGACTATTCTGCTGATCTGGCAGGATTACATCAAAACACACCCTGAAGGTTATCAGTATACGCAGTTCAAGAAGTACCTTTTGGAATATAAGAAGAGCAAAGAGTATTCCTATCACAATGTATACAAACCCGGAGAAGAAATGCAGATTGATTACGCGGGTGATCCGTTATACCTGAGAGATAAGAAGACCGGAGCGAGTATTCCCGTGGTTCTTCTGTGTTGTACCATGCCATATAGCAATCGTTCTTTTGCCATGGCAGCCATGGATGCCCGGATGGAAAACTTGTTTCATTGTCTTTCCAGATGTATGGATTACTTTGGCAAGGCTCCTGTCATAGCCAAAAGCGATAATATGTCACAATGGGTAAAACGCTGTTCCCGTTATGAACCTTCTTTTACAGATTCCACGGATGAATGGGCTCTTTATTATGATGTCATACCGGACGTGACTCGAGTAAAAAAGCCAAGAGACAAGGGGCCGGTAGAGGGCTTTGTAAGTAAACTCTATAATTACGTCTATGCACGCCTACGGGATGAGATTATTTTTACCTTGGAGGAACTTAATGCCCGTATCTTCCAACTCATGGATGAGTTCAATAACAGGCCCATACAAAAGAAGGGAGTAAGTCGCAATCAAGTATTTTATGAAAAAGAATACCCGGTAATGAAAGATCTCCCGGCCAAGTCTTTCCGCTTTAGGTACCGTAAACACGTTACTGTGGGACCAGACTATCACATATCGGTAGGTCATGAGCAACACAAATACAGTGTGCCATACAAATATGTATCTCTGCCAGTCAGTGTCTTATGGGATATGGATACCGTAGAAATATATCATAACAATGAACGAATAGCCATCCATAAGCGTTCTTTTGACAAATTTTTATATACGACAGAGGAATGTCATATGCCAGCCAATCACTTGGCTTACAAACATTCCAAAGAACTCAATGCAAGTGATTACCTGAAACGTGCTCTGGGCATAGGTCCGCAGGCAAGGTGGGCTGTCAGTAATCTGATCAAGAGTGGTATCATTCCTCAATATGCTTACAGGAGTTGCCAAGCTTTCTTTACACTCACAAGTAAATACGGAGAACAGCGGATCGAAGAGGCTTGTGCCTTGATCCATGAACAAACGGAACACTTTTCTTTCCAGGTACTAAAAACCATGATAGAGAAAAATATGGACAAAGCCGTACAATCAGGTAAAACTGAGATTATATCGAACCTTCCTGTCAATAATTTTGTCAGAGGAGCCTCCATTTATGCAAAAATAATATAAGCGGCCATGAACAACCAAGAAACAATAGATCTCCTATATCATCTTAAACTTAAAGGGATGTCAGAAGCCTTCAAGGCTATAAGCATCATGCCTGTGTCAGAACGTCCCGAAATGGAACTGGCCATTGCCAAAATCGCTGAAGCGGAACGGATGTACCGGGATGGTCAAAGGACACAGATGTATTTAAAAACAAGCAAACTACGCTTTAATGCTTCTTTAGAAGATATCGAATGTTCTTCTGAAAGGAATTTATCCAAGTCACAACTCTCGGAAATCGGTGACTGCAGCTTTATCCGCCGTGCAGAAAATATCCTTATCACAGGTCTTACGGGATGCGGTAAAACGTATTTAGCCTGTGCATTGGGACGTCAGGCCTGCTACCTGGGTTTTAGAACAGAATACCTGAATATGAACAAGTTCATCGAAAAAATAGCACTCTCAAAACTTGAGGGCAACTTCCTTAAAGTAATTACTCACTTGGAAAAGAACGACCTAATAATCCTTGATGATTTTGGACTCCAACCCTTAGATATGAACTCAAGACTGGCTTTGTTACAAATCCTTGAAGAACGTTACGACAGAAAATCCATGATCATTCTATCACAGTTAACTGTAGATAAATGGTATGAATACATAGCTGAACCGACTTTTGCTGATGCTATTATGGACAGGCTTGTTAATAATGCCATTCATATTGAATTAAAAGGGGACTCTATGCGCAGAAAAAAGAAAAATAAAAATAACTTTACACAATGATCCAAACAGGTCTTTGAAGCGGTACCCATATGCCCGTCATGCCGGTACCTATTAGTGCGCTACAGCCGGTACCCATACAGCGCTATCATCACAGACAGAAGGAAAGTCTGTCCTGTACACCGGCGACATCAGGCTGCACGGGCGCAAGGGAGTACTTTACAAGTTGCTGCCAAAGCACGTGGATTGCCTCTTCCTGGAAGGGACCAACTTGCGCGAAGAAGAAGGAGCGAACGTGTGCATAGAAGAAAGGACCAACATGAGCACGGAAGAACGCACCAACCTGGGCCAAAACGAAGAGAGCCACATCGGCAACAGCAAGAAGTGCGTAAGGGAAACAGCGCTGACGGAGAAATTTACCACTGCGTTCACAAAAGACACAGCATCCGGAAAAGCGACGGAGAGTTTGCACCTGGTGTGGTGCTCGGGGCAGAACATTGACCGGATAGTGTCCTTGTACAAGGCCTGCCTGCTAAGTGGCCGGCAGCTGGTGGTGGATCC
>JAKQLB010000102.1 GCA_029567375.1 Bacteroidota bacterium
GCTTGAAATGTAGTGGACAGGTTGTGAAAGCAGCCTTCTCTTCGGAGCCGCTATGCAGGTGCTGCATGGCTGTCGTCAGCTCGTGCCGTGAGGTGTTGGGTTAAGTCCCGCAACGAGCGCAACCCCTACTATTAGTTGCCATCGGGTAAAGCCGGGCACTCTAATAGGACTGCCTACGCAAGTAGTGAGGAAGGTGGGGATGACGTCAAGTCAGCATGGCCCTTACGCCCAGGGCTACACACGTGCTACAATGGGTGCAACAATGGGTAGCCAAACCGCGAGGTGGAGCCAATCCCACAAATGCATCCTCAGTTCGGATTGGAGTCTGCAACTCGACTCCATGAAGCCGGAATTGCTAGTAATCGCGCATCAGCACGGCGCGGTGAATACGTTCCCGGGCCTTGTACACACCGCCCGTCAAGCCATGGAAGCCGGGGGTACCCGAAGCCGGTGACTCAACAGAAATGGGAGAGCCGTCTAAGGTAAAACCGGTGACTGGGGCTAAGTCGTAACAAGGTAGCCGTACCGGAAGGTGCGGCTGGATCACCTCCTTTCTAGAGTTATAAAAAACTTAAAAATAAAAAAGTAGTAAAAAGCAGAAATCGTCTTTAGATAACTAAAAGAATAATTTAGTTACTCACTTTATAAATTTTGACTTAAGCAGCTTAGGCTGAAAGAGACAATGGGCCTGTAGCTCAGTTGGTCAGAGCGCACGCCTGATAAGCGTGAGGTCAGTAGTTCAATTCTACTCAGGCCCACAGTTATTAAGGGTGCGAAATAAAGAGGCTTAAGAAAGTTAGACCCTTAATATTGAAAGATAATAAGGGGCTATAGCTCAACTGGGAGAGCGCCGCCCTTGCAAGGCGGAGGTTATCAGTTCGATCCTGATTAGCTCCACAAGTAAGAAAAAAACAAAAGTTCTTTGAAAGATTGAATGCGTATTAAGAAATTAATGCGAAACCGAAACAATAAACAATTAGAAACGAGTAAGCTTTTTAGTAAATATTTAGGATAAGTTACTAAGGGCATACGGTGGATGCCTTGGCATAAGAAGCCTATGAAGGACGTAATTACCGGCGATACGCTGCGGTAAGGTGGAAATAACCTAAGACCCGCAGATTTCCGAATGGGGCAACCCGTCAGAAGTAATGTTCTGACATCCATACTTGAATCCATAGAGTATGTGAAGATAACCCGGTGAACTGAAACATCTAAGTAACCGGAGGAAGAGAAAATAAACAATGATTTCCTGAGTAGTGGCGAGCGAAAGGGAAAGAGTCTAAACCGACTAACATGTAGAAGAGTGCAATCGTTGTGTTAGCGGTGTAGCGGGGACATTTGTGCAGAATTGCAACTATGCAGAAGAGTAAGAAATTGTATTTATAATTGAATAACCTGGGAAGGTTAACCACAGAAGGTGATAGTCCTGTAAGTAAAATAAATATAACTCTTTTGAATGTAACCCCAAGTACCACGGAGTAAGTGGAATTTTGTGGGAATCAGCGAGAACCATCTCGTAAGACTAAATACTCTCTTATGACCGATAGTGAATAAGTACCGTAAGGGAAAGGTGAAAAGCACTCCTAACCGGAGAGTGAAATAGTACCTGAAACCGTATGCTTACAAGCAGTTGGAGTTCCGTTTACGGAATGACAGCGTGCCTTTTGGATAATGAGCCAACGAGTTGCTCGTATGTTGCAAGGTTAACTAACTAAGTTAGGGAGCCGTAGCGAAAGCAAGTCTGAAATGGGCGATATAGTAACATGCGGCAGACGCGAAACTTTGTGATCTACCCTTGTCCAGGATGAAGTGAAGGTAAAACTTCATGGAGGTCCGAACTAATGTGGGTTGAAAACCACTTGGATGAGATGAGGGTAGGGGTGAAAGGCCAATCAAACTGAGAGATAGCTCGTATTCCTCGAAATAGCTTTAGGGCTAGCCTCGGATAAAAGTATAACGGAGGTAGAGCACTGATTGGGCTAGGGCTGTCACAACGGTACCAACCCCAGACAAACTCCGAATACCGTATATATGTTCTCCGGGAGTCAGGCAGTGGGGGATAAGCTTCATTGCCAAAAGGGAAACAACCCAGACTACCGACTAAGGTCCCCAAATAGTAGTTAACAGAGAAAGGATGTTTAATTGCTTTGACAACTAGGATGTTGGCTTAGAAGCAGCCACACATTTAAAGAGTGCGTAATAGCTCACTAGTCTAGCGATTTAGCGTCGACAATACCCGGGACTAAACTACTTACCGAAGTCGTAGAATTCGAAAGAATTGGTAGAGGAACATTCTATTTGCGAAGAAGGTGATTTGTGAGAATTGCTGGAGCGGATAGAAAAGCAAATGTTGGCATAAGTAACGATAAGGAGTATGAAAAATACTCCCGCCGAAAGTCTAAGGTTTCCTGAGCAACGTTAATCGACTCAGGGTAAGTCGGGTCCTAAGCTGAGGCTGAAAGGCGTAAGTGATGGAAAACAGGTTAAAATTCCTGTACCCGGTAGTATTCGTTTGACTGTAAGGAGAGACGCAGGAGTGAAAGTCAGCCACCTGTCGGATTAGGTGGTTTAAGTGTGTAGAAGGGAAGAGTAGGCAAATCCGCTTTTCTAATAACTTCGAGGCACGAATAGGAGGACGCAAGTCCATAAACTGACTGTAATCAGGCTGCCAAGAAAATCTTCGTACAGGAGAGTACTATCGGACCGTACCGCAAACCGACACAGGTAGATGGGATGAATATTCTAAGGCGCTCGAGAGAGCCGTGGTTAAGGAACTCGGCAAATTAACCCCGTAACTTCGGGAAAAGGGGTGCCCCAAGTAAGTGAAATAGAACATGTGGAGCTGAAAGGGGCCGCAGTGAAATGGCCCAAGCGACTGTTTAACAAAAACATATGTCTCTGCGAAGTCAATCAAGACGAAGTATAGGGACTGACACCTGCCCGGTGCTGGAAGGTTAAGGGGAGAGGTCATCGGGAGCAATCCTGAGAAGCTTTGAACCGAAGCCCCAGTAAACGGCGGCCGTAACTATAACGGTCCTAAGGTAGCGAAATTCCTTGTCGGGTAAGTTCCGACCTGCACGAATGGTGTAACGATTTGGGCACTGTCTCGACCACGGCCTCGGTGAAATTGTGGTACCGGTGAAGACGCCGGTTACCCGCATATGGACGGAAAGACCCCGTGAACCTTTACTGCACCCTATCATTGGGTTCGGATACGTCATGTGTAGAATAGGTGGGAGACTATGAAGCCGGGGTGCTAACTTCGGTGGAGTCGCAATGTGAAATACCACCCTTGATTTGTCTGGATTCTAACCGCAACCCATGAATCTGGGTTCGGAACAGTGGTAGGCGGGTAGTTTGACTGGGGCGGTCGCCTCCCAAAATGTAACGGAGGCTCTCAATGGTTCCCTCAGCACGGTCGGTAATCGTGCGTTGAGCGTAAAGGTATAAGGGAGCTTGACTGTGAGACATACAGGTCAAACAGATACGAAAGTAGGACTTAGTGATCCGGCGGTAGCAAGTGGAAGT
>JAKQLB010000114.1 GCA_029567375.1 Bacteroidota bacterium
TCTGACCTCCTGTTCCAGAGTCATAGAATAAATCTCAATTCTTTTACCTTGTTCTGCCTAAACATTGCTAAAATTTGCCAAACTGAGAAGATTTGCTCTCCATTATGATGTTTGATTACCGATAACGGTGTAGAATTGACGTTTACTCCCCTTCGGTCTTACGCAAGACAGCATAATTCCCCAAATTCTGAAAAGAATTGAGCCAATTTCAAAAGTAGCTTGCTTTTAAAATTGGCTCTGCATTTCCTTCGGCTTTGTTGAAACCCTACACAAATGCCGCAATAAAAGGCAGCTCTTTCGAAACTCATCCGATTTTTGAAAGAGCCTCGATTATGATACCACTTTTCAATTCTTAGGCAAGAGTCTTTTCTTGTCTCTATGAGCCTGGATAAAGGGGAGAGCGAAGAAAAGGATACTCACGAGAATCAGAATAAGGCTAGCGGGTCGAGTAAAGAACACGGAATATCCACCCATAATCACAGCTCTCCGGAAACTGGATTCCGCCAGACTTCCCAGAACCATACCAAGCACAATGGGTGCCATAGGAAAGCCATATCGTTTGAGCAGCCAGCCAACCACACCAAATCCAAGGCAGGCAAAGACATCAAAGAGCGAATTGTTGACCGCAAAACTGCCGACCACCGCGATAGAGATGATGAGCGGTATCAAAAGTTGTTGGGGAATGAGTGCCACCTTGACCCAAAGACGACTTCCCAGCAGACCAATTACGAATATAATCAGATTCGCGACGAGCATACTCGCGAAGAGGCCATACACGAGCGCTGGCTGCTGTGAGAAAAGCATGGGTCCGGGAACCAGATCATGGATCATGAGGGCGCTGATCAAAACTGCCGTAGAGGCGCTTCCGGGAATGCCAAGCGTCAGCAGAGGAACCATGGCTCCACCCACCGAGGCACTGTTCGCAGCCTCGGAAGCGGCCACTCCTTCGGGATTCCCCTTGCCGAAAGTCTCCGGAGTCTTGCTCGTGCGCTTGGCAAGATCATAGCTGAGGAACGAGGCGATCGAAGAACCCGCTCCGGGGAAAATACCTATGAGGGTTCCCACCAGCGAAGACTGCAAGGTGACTCTTTTGAGCTTCCAGTAATCGCGCCATTTGGGCCATTCGCCTTCATTTTTTACATCCTTGTACGAACCGCTCGTTTCGGGAAGTTTCGTCTCAAGCCGTTCAAACACCTCGCTGAGCGCGAAGAGCCCTATAAGGGCGGGAATAAGATTGAAACCATCAAAAAGCTCTATCTGGCCGAAGGTGAAACGTTTTACCCCCGAAATCGGATCGAGGCCAACCGTGCTGAGAAGCAGACCGAACATGGCCATTCCAAAAGCTTTAATACCATTTTTCCCGCCAAGAGAGGCAACGCTTGTAAGTCCTAAAAGGGCGAGCGAAAAATACTCGGCCGGGTGCATCTTCACCGCGACAACCGCCAGTGGCTTTGAAAAAAGAATGAGAATAATAATTCCTACCAGGCCTCCCACCACCGACGCCACAAGTGAAATTCCAAGTCCCCAGCCAGCCTTACCTTGTTGGGCAAGAGGATAGCCATCGAAGGCGGTAGCAATCGCCGAGGGTGTACCGGGAGTATTGATGGTAACGGCGGTGATTGAACCGCCATAATTGGATGCCAGATAGACCGCAGTGAGCATGATGAGGGAAATATTCGCGGGCATCCGGAACGTAAAGGGCAACATAAGCGCTACCCCCATGGAAGGAGACAAACCAGGCATCGCACCAACCCATATACCAAACACCACACCGGCGGTGATCGCCAGAATAGGAATAATACCAAACAAACTGCTAAACCCCAGTATCAGGTGATTCAACAAATCCATAAAAAAGACTCCTTATTCATGTATGCTCGCATCAATGCCCATTTTGCCATTTTTTCTCAAAGATGAAGAATTATTCCCTGAGGGAACGAAACATAGAATAACTTGTAAAACAAGAAATAATTAAACGCGATCCAGCCGATTGAAATACATACGATTACTTTCCATCGGTAATATTTGAGCACTACAATCCCTACTACGAGGAAAACAAGACTGTCAATAAAAAATCCCAAAAATGGCATCAACGCGACATAGGCTATGCATATACCAATATAAATAAGGGGCATTTTAAAAGACCCGCCTTCGGGGTCCTTTGTCTCTTTTCCCCTGAATATACTCACCAATGTATAAATACAACACCCAAGAAGCCCATATATCCAAAGTCTTGGCAGCATGGCCGCCGTCACCTGTCCCGACTTACGAAAACTATAGGTGATAATTAAAAATACTAACGATATGTACATCAATGCGAGAGTGACAATAAATTGCCCTCTATAATATTTCGGCAATACTTTTCGGGTCGCAAAATCACAAAGTATTAAGAAACCAATAAATACTATAATAATTCCCAGCAAGCCCATAGGGCTGTTCATAGCATTCCCAAATTTTGCAAGAGAACTCATACTGCAGCCTCTCCTTCCTCTCTCATGCTTTCACCAAGAGACAACGGGACAGGCTGTCCGTCCCGCTGTTCTTTTTGACTTTTACACTGTCTTGCGCTTATGGCTTTAAAAACTCCTTCATCTCCACCATATCATTTTTGATCATGGCGTCAAACTTGTCCGCGCGATAGTGCACAACCTCCATACCATCTTTTTCAAAGAAAGCTTTCCACTCAGAATCGTTGGTGATTTTTTCAAAAAGAGTGTCGTACCATTTTACGATCTCGGCCGATGTGCCTTTCTTGACAGTAAATCCTCTCCACATCGACTCTTCATCCATTCCCTGAATGCCTGATTCCTTGAGGGTCGGCACATTGGGAAACTGGGGGAGACGCTGCGCAGCCGCGAGACCAATGATCTTCAGATCCGGCTTTCCGGAAATGTCCGCGGGATTGCCGACATACACCTGTCCCTGTCCGCCGATCACCGCCGCCATTGCCTGGGCGCCGCTATCGAAGGGCACAAACTTGCCCGAAATACCCGCTTTCTGCCAGAATTTATAGGTGACGTACTCGTCTATTCCAGGAGGCGCTATCCATATCTGCTTGCCAGGCTTTGCCTTGGCGTCCGCGACAATATCGGCGATAGTATTGTATTTCGATTTCGAGTTCACAATAATCGCCTCGGGGTCCAACACCATGAGGGATATCCAGTCGAGCGTAAAGGGGTCCATGGTTGACTCAGTGCTGATGAGGTTGCCGATGTTCGACCGCGTTACCGCGAAAAGAGTATATCCATCCGCCGGCTGAGAGAGCACGTATTCCCAGGCGACAAGGCCGCCCGCTCCCGCCTTGTTCTCGACCACCATCGTCGCGTTGGTGTATTTTGCCGCAATCTGCACCATTTTCCTCGCCGTGATATCTATGAGTCCACCTGGAGCCGTGTACACAATGACATGAATCGGCTTGCTGGGAAATTCATTTTTTGCCTGAGCCCCTACCATAAAAACGCTCCCGCACATCATCAAAATCATAATTGCAAACGCAACTCGTTTCATATATCTCCTCCTATAAAATATATTATGCTTCCAGTCCCACTACACGCTTCGCCGCTCTCAGATAATTCATATTTGGAAACTGTGCCAATCCGAGGTTCTCCACGACCTGCTTCATTCCCGCGTAGTTTTCGCTCTCGACACAGGCGGACTCGATGAGCGCGCCGTTGAACCACACCTTCGCGTACTCACAGATAATACCATCGATCGTAAAACCGAAGCGCAGTTTTTCCACGGAAACAGGTACGAGCTCAGGATGGCGTCGCGCCATCTCTATGAACTCATCAATCGTATAACTGTCTTTTTTCAGCTCCATATTCACCTTGAGGTGCGAAAGAATGACCGCTAAATCCTCTTTCTTCACCGGGAATTGAAACTTGCCACGGGGTTGAAAAATCTCGTACCCTTCAGGGGTTTCTCCGACTTTTGTCTTGATATCAAGCAAGCCATCGCGCACTTTTACGTTAGCTTCATTTGTATTTACAGAAATAAAATATGTCTCTTTCGGCATTTTCCTTTTTTGAAAAAGCACCGTTTTCCCATTCCATATTTTTTCTGTCACGATATCGATGATGCCTTGTCCAAACACCCGGAACTCGGCCCTGGGTACAATTTTCGCCGCGTCCTCAGCAGATGTCGCAACATTTTTGGCAAATGGATCTGCCATACATTCCTCCTCTACAAAATTTGGTATGTTGAGATCTGCGAATATTATCCACCCTATTTTCATATTTTACTAATAAATATATTTTATTGTATTGATAAAAAAGTTTGATAATTCAAAAATTCAGTTTTGACTTACAATAATGGCAATAAAAACCTGAATCAGCAAAAAGCAATGCTGCAATACCAGGTTGCTCTTTCAAAATTTATCTGACTTTTGAAAGAGCCTCTGTGACTGAAAAATTATCAAGGAGGTTACAATGGCAAAAGACCAAAGCCGCAATGAACTGGAATCGTTTCTGAAAAATGCAAAGAACAGAATCAGCAGCACGCGAAAATTATGTGTCGTGATGGGAAACGAGGCGGCGGACCTGGATTCCATGGTTTCCGCGGTAAGCTACGCGTGGTACAAAACCGAAACCGCAAAGCTGGCAGATACCGCATGTGTCCCTCTCATTCCGATCTCCCGACAAGATTTCAAACTGCGCACCGAGGCCGTGTATCTTTTTCATGAAGCAGGAATCGAGGAAGCATCGCTCATCTTTACGGACGACCTCAATCTCCACGCGCTGCACGAGAAGAGCGCGCTCAGCCTCATCCTCGTGGACCACAACAAGCTGGGGAAAGGCTTTGCCGAATACGGCGCCGATGTCGTCGAGATTCTCGACCACCATCAGGATGAAAATCTATATCCAGAAGTCAAATACAGAGTTATTGAACCTGTTGGCTCAGCATCAACCCTCGTCGCCGAACATATTCTCAGGGATCTGAAGACCAAGGTTGACGCGAGCATCGCGCTACTCCTGGCGGGAACGATTCTACTGGACACGGTCAACCTCGATCCAAACGCGGGTAGGCTTACGAAAAAAGACGCCGTAGCTGTCGCGGAGCTGCTTCCCATAGCCAGAAAATCGCAGAGCGAGCTCTTCGACAAACTTCAGTACGAGAAATTCAATGTCGCCAATCTGTCGACATCCGACATACTCAGAAAGGACTACAAAGGTTATGTCGCGGGCGAAATCCGTTACGGCATGAGCTCCGTCCTGCTCTCACTCGACGCGTGGAAGAAAAAGGATTCGAATCTGGTCGCCGAGTTCGCCAGCTACGCGCGGTCCATGAATCTGACCCTGCTCATCGTGATGAACGCGTACACCAAGCCGAAGTTTACGCGGGAACTCGCGCTCTACAGTCCCGATAGCGCGCTGTTGAAAAAAGTGATTGCCGCGCTTGCTGGTACCGACCTGGGCCTGACTCCCCTCGCGCCCCCCAAAGGTGACGACGCGGATCACTATGTCTGGTACGCACAGGCAAATGAGGCCTATTCCCGCAAAAAACTGCAGCCCCTTGTTCAGAATTTTCTATTAGGAGCAGCGCTGGATCGCAAAGTCGATAAATGACTGCAAATTGGGGTCAAGATCAGCTGTTTTTCTGCTGATGAGATAGATATAGCGGTATAAATTGAGGTTGGTTACCGGTAACGCGACTAGCCAGCCCGCTTCTATTTCCTGCTGCACGGATGAACTGGGAAGGATGGTAATGCCGAGATTGTGGCTTACCATCCGCTTGATGGCTTCGGTATTGCTCACCTCAAACGCGACATGCACCGCGTATCCCCGCTGATGAAAGCGTTCTTCCACGCTTCGGCGAGTCAGTACGTCGCGCTGGGGCAGAATGAGCGGCATCTGCGAAAGTTCTTCGAGCGAAATGCACTCTTTTGAAGAGAAAAGATGTTTGGCCGCCACGACTGCCACCAGGTCATCCTTCTTGAGAAGATATTCATTGAAAGAGGGAAGAGGCGGATGAATCTTCTTCCTCCCGATGATGCCGACATCAATGTAGTGATCGATAATCATCCGCTCAATGCGGGTCGCCTTATCGATCAAAAGAGAGAAGGAAACATCCGGAAATTTGGTATTGAATTCCGCGAGGATTTGTGGAATGAGATGGACCCCGGGTAGACTGCTCGCGCCTATCCGAAAGTGGCTTTTTTCTGGATTTATCGATTTGGGAATCGCCGCGATGATCATGTCATAATCGCGAAGCAGGCGTTCGACAAAAGGCAGGATGATTCTTCCCGCTTCGGTGAGATGAATTCTCCTGCCCTCTTTTTCGAGAAGCCTCGCATCCAGCATGTTTTCAAGGTACCGAATCTGCGCGCTGATGGCCGGTTGTGTGTAGTTGAGCTCTTTGGCAGCTCTGCTTATGCTTCCGAGTTTCGCCACGGTATAAAAAGCTCTGAGTTTTACTATATCCATATGTATTGATTATATACGCGAAAGGGCCACCCCGTAACCTTGGGTGACCATTTCGTAGAAAAATTATCCGACTGTGCTAAGTGATTCTTGCAGCAGAATTCGCCCATAAATTCGGTCTCCACCTTCACATTTTTAACGAGGTTCGCGTTGTAGATCGAAAACCGGATACCGCCCGTCGAGCGGTGGCCTTTTACACCCACAATACCCGCGGCCTTGGCTTCCTTCACGAAGTTTTCCTCCATCTCGGGTGTTTTGAGGCGGAACACGACGTTCATCTGCGAACGCGATTCTTTTTCCACCGGCCCGCGGTATAAACCATCGGATTTGTCGATGGCCTCATAGAGAATGCGGGCTTTTCGCGGTTGATCTTCTGCATGTTGTCGATGCCGTCAATGGTGTTGAGAAGCCATTTCATGGTGAGGTTGAAAATATAGATCTAGAAACAGGGCGGCGTGTTGTAGAGTGATTTGTGCTCCCCGTGGGTTCGGTACGAGAGCACCGTGGGAAGTTTGTCCTGCGCCTAGGCTAGTTCATAGAAAACTGATAGGAACTGTCATTTCGGGATTTTTGCAGTTTTGCGCCGAAATTCGACTTTTACCACGAACTACGACTGTTTCCCCCGCCCGAACAACTTAACCAATCAGAATTTTTCAGCAACGCCAACTACTGGAAGTATAATTCCAGCCTTTTTCTGCTGTCAAGCCTAAGCATTGCCTCATTGAAAATCAAACTGAAATAATACCGATGCCTCATCATAAAATCTAACTTAAATTACACTCCAGCATGTGGTCTGGAGGCAGAATATGGGGCTCAATATGAAAGAACGACATAGGGTCATCGCTGAAACAGCAGGACGCTACCGTGCAGCGAGCAAGAAAGAAAAGCGTCATATTCTCAATGAACTTACGGCATTAACCGGCTATAGTCGCAAGTATGCCCTGCACCTGCTCAGATGGTGGGGGAAAACAGTCCAGAGGGTCATCGATGGTACGCGCCTCAATATGGTCATTGGCTCTCCACGGGTACGCAATAAACGCAATGGCAAGAAGAAGTATTCAGAAGCACTCTATGAGTCGCTCAAACGCATATGGGAGAGCTTTGACTGCATGTGCGGCAAAGGCCTTGCCGTCTTTCTCCGTGAAAACATCGCCTTCCTTGCGCTGCATCCTTAAGTATGCGATTACCGATACAGTGCGCGCGGAGCTTGCCACCATCAGCCCCGCGACGATCGATCGCCTACTGGCACAAGAAAAGCAAAAGCCATGGTTCCTGAAGCGCCATTCTACGACAAGTGAAGCCGTCAACCACTACAAAACCAAGATCCCCATCAGAACCTACTATGGGTCAGATGAACAGCGCCCGGGATACTTGGAAATCGATACGGTGTTCCACA
>JAKQLB010000122.1 GCA_029567375.1 Bacteroidota bacterium
TTGTTATCGGCTTCTGGCCTTCATCTCGCTGAAGATGGAGCTGCATTGGAGATCGACCCCTGTGGGGAAAGTGCGGAAGAACTTACCGTTCTTCCAGGAGATGGCGTACAAAGAATTTACACAAGAAAGTTGACACTACCAGAATGCGCTTGCGCTTGTGAAAGAAAATATAGTGAGAACCACAATAAGAATTTGAACCATATGCTTCATCAACGTTCCAAGGCGTGCTTGGTCGATCATGATGTTCATCCTTCGTGAGTTGGTTAAGTTCACGCATGTCAATAGTGTGGACCCTACGATGCGTACGATGGGCAATATTTATTTGATTGAAGTCATTCCAGATGCGCCCCGTCCAAGTGCCAATCCATAGTCGCATGATGATATAATGCTGCTATCCGCCGGATTAATGATTCGTACAGAAACGTATATTCCATATAACGCTTCACCATATGTTCCGACGACCACAGCTGATGCATTATGGCTCTTGCTTACTTCCCGGAGGTCGCGGCTCAGAAGAAACTCACCCCGCCCCTCTTGCATAAAGACAGATTCCGTTCTCAGTCTCATGTCTATAACTTTATAGCCTCTTTGGGAGAGCCGCGATGCTACGTGCTCGGCGAGCATCCTTCCCAGCGTGGATGACTCCTGCAAATTGTTAATGTCGACGAACGATGCAACCAAAATCGTGTCAGTATTGGCTATAGCAGCTTTCGCATTGGACACGAGAGAATCTGCGATAAAGTACCCGGATTTTACAAGGCCACCGGTCAAGACGTGTCCCTTGGGAGAAGAAACTGGAACTTTGCCTTGGGAAACTGCACAACCCATCATTAAAAAACACGAAAGACAAATGATGAGAAGCATTGTCAGAGTTCTCTTCATATGACCCTCCCCTTACCGATTTGTAACGTCATACCTGATTGGGTTAAGGTTACTTACTTCGTAGTGATCCATATCCACATCGTTTATGTAATAAATTCGAGTATCGTGCAGAATATCTCTCTTGGTCTCCCGATTCTTCAGCTCATACGTGATAATGATTTCCGAATGCGGTTTAGTTGAATCAGCGTTGTCCGGATTCCCTGCGATCAGAAACTGAAGAACCTCCCCTAGTCCCACAAACAAGCCGCTATGACCACTTACTCGTTCGGCCTTATGAAAAACTCGCTCAACTTTCCAACTTAGTTGATAAGGTGATTGGGGATTTGAGTTAATGGTAAGCCCCTTGCTTGTCAACTCTGTCTTCAAAAAAGACCACATTGCCTTGCCGAATGGTGACTGATCTTTGTCAGATATAAAAAATGCATCCTTGATTGAACAGGTGGCCTGGAATCCTTGGATGGGGCTTTTGTAAGAGAGCTCCGGGCTAAGGTTCGGGCCCAATCCCGTCGCCGCTGTCTCCATGGCTTCTGGGCATATCGTGGAGACCACCTGCTTAGAAATATCCTTGGCCAGGAAGCGCCAATGCTCACTGGCCTGCATTTTTTCTTGGTGGGTCATAGGGTAACTCGCTTCTTTGGGGACTTGTGCGCAGGATGGGATGAACAACAGCGTCAATAACAAGGTCAAGTATCTCATTCCGGCTCCTCCTTGATCATTGAAGAGTTACTGTGCGATCAATCATAAGTTCGGGTCGCTGGGCAATTTTTTCAAAGCTTCATAAAAACCCCGCACTCGCTTGAGTGGCGGGGTTTTGCGTGTTAGTCGGTCAAGGTTCTGTTTCCATCAGGAAGATGTTGATTAGGTTATGGTTGATGAGTTGACTAGGGAAGAACCTCCGGGAACCTGAATGAAGAAGTCTAGAATCGAACCCCCTCGGTCCCTCCTTGTTAAAGGGGGAAGAGCAAACGACGTCGGGCCGTCTCTCCCCCGGGGGACCCTTGCGGGCCCCCCAAGGTAAAGATGAAAGGGAGAGATGGAGTTGGGGAATTGGGTTTTGTATGAAGGGAGAGGGGAATTTCACCCTCACCCTTTCCCTCTCCCGTCGAGGGAGGGGGTTCATTTCTTAAGACGAGATTGCTTCGCTATGCCCGCAATGACAAAGGACTTAATGCGGGGCTTACGCCCCTCGCAATGACAGTCGCGTATTGTCTACACTTTTTTTCCCTTC
>JAKQLB010000125.1 GCA_029567375.1 Bacteroidota bacterium
TTGTTGATCTTGATCCTGGCACTGGCTTCTTTGTTCATCCACTTCCCCAAAGTCCGTCTGCTCCGTTTTGCTTTTTCGGCACAGCACACAGACGAATAATTGCTTTGTTATCTATGTTTTCAATCGGGATTTTCTGTCAAGGACAGAATTCAATTGAGAATTGAGGATTGATGATTGAGAATTAATGGCACACAGATTACGCAGATGAGACTGATTAACGCGGATTTTTGTTTTTTTATGGAGCACGGAAAAAGGGGAAAAAGGATTGGGGTTAATTGAAAATGGAGGATGAATGGATAGAGTAAGCATTGATTAGAGCCAGGCGTTATCGTCTACCATAAGGACTTCCAGCCGGTGCTGACGGTCCGCGGTAGTATATAGCAGCACCCTGGTCCCGGATGTACCGGTTATGGGCATCTTGTTATTATCCATCATTTCCTCGCCAGCAGTTTTGAGCCCAAGGGACTCAGCTTGTATTTCTGCCTATTAGAATTTGGTTTATCTGGGATTGTCATCACTATATACCCAGAGTTTATAGCAGGGGAAAGATACGACGCTCTAAAAGAGGCAGAGTGGTTAAGACCGAGTTTTTTCATAATCTCTTTTCGAGATAGCGTTTCAGATCCGAGAGCATGAAGAAGCTTGTGAACATGGTCGGTAACATGGTCGGTCACTTGGTCGGTCACTTGGTCGGTCTTGATTATAAAACTCTGGTGGATAGGGAATTCCAGCATAAAGAAACTGCGTTCATGATCGGTATGAATAATTGGCAGGGGAGAGCCGTTTTCCTGGCATGCTTTGATTATCTTTGGTATTCCAGTGCCCCTTCCTTCGGTAAGTCGCAGTTCTTTGAGGTATTCACCGATTCTTCTATTGCGATACCTTCGGCAGATAAAATCCAGATTTTTTATCTGTTCATCAGATGCAGCCCTATCGGGTCCGGGAAAGCTGTTGATCGTTATCTTATCCGGCAAGACCCTCACTTCCACTGGCTCCCGAATCTCGTATGAACGGTGATATACGGCATTGCAGAGAGCCTC
>JAKQLB010000150.1 GCA_029567375.1 Bacteroidota bacterium
CAGATACGTTCTTGCGCTCTAAACTTAATTTGACCGCATTCTCTTTGAATGCTTTGCCGTAATGTGTTCTTTGTTTTCTCATGTTACACAAAATTAAACTTTTATGCTTAACTCTGTGTCCCAACTAAGTTAGTAATTCCAGTCAAGCCTTCTCAAGACATCATAGACAAAATCAAGGAGCAGTTCACCAACCACAATCTTTTTGTGGTCATCATCCACTCGCCCCGATACTATAAAAGCTCCGTCTGCCTCAACGAAATGGGCGCTGCCTGGGCACTGGATACCAAGTTCTACTCCTTCCTTACCAAAGACTGCCGTATCGACCAGTTGACAGGCGTTATAGGAAACGAAGAAATGTGCATCAGCCCCAATGCCGATGAAGAGATGCTCAACGCGCATCTCAACAGCTTTAAAGAAGACCTTGTTGCATTCTTCGGCGCCAGCCCTATCGATCAAAGCAAATGGGAGCACGAACGCAAGCAATTCGTTGAAGCCATTGCCGCTATCAAGGATGCCGAAACCCCGGGAGAAACCAATGATCTGTTTGACACGGTGTATCTTCCTACCTTCGACACCATTTTTGATATACTTGATGCCGACCATTTCCACGACTGGGCATATTTATGTGCCTTGGATGGAAATACAATACTTACCAAACGTGCGTCAGATGCGATAAATAGAGTAATTGCATACGTTAGGAGCCGACCCAAGCATAAGGAGTACGCCAGCTGGGATTCCCTCATCCAGAACCTGGGGCTTCTGTTGTCAGACTTCAAAATGGTCTTCGCCTGTCATTCCGATAATATGGGCCCCGATGCCTACACGGTAGAGCGCTTTTATAAATATGGGCCCATGGGGCAGTCCTACAACCCTAACTATGACGAAGACCTCAAGGCATACAATGAGCATGTTTTCCTCATTTCGGACTTGCTGTTCGAACTTGCCCGCCTCGGGAACCTTATTCTTTCAAGGATCCGGGCGATTCATCCGGAGTATAAGAGGGAACTTGGGATTCTCTATATAGACGACAGGGTTAACACCCCGGATCTTGTATACAGGGAAGAAGAGATATCAGATAGCCCTTATCCTGGTATTAAGGATTTCATCTCTGTCCGCCTCTCACGCGAGAAGCATTTGGGGACCAGCGGGACAATAGATGAGGATGGATACGAGAAAGAGTATAAAAAGAGTTTATTTGCCAAATAGTTAAAACAATATGTTATGTCAGTTTTTAAAGACAAGGTCCTCCTTATCACAGGAGGTACAGGATCCTTCGGAAATGCTGTTTTAAACCGTTTCCTCCGCACCGATATTGGAGAAATTCGCATCTTCTCCAGAGATGAAAAAAAGCAAGATGACATGCGTCACGACTTCCAGGCACGTATGCCGGAAGTGGCCAACAAGATCAAATTCTACATTGGTGACGTCCGCAATAAGAGCACGCTTAAATACGCCATGAAAGGGGTAAATTTCGTGTTCCATGCGGCCGCCCTAAAGCAGGTGCCCTCCTGCGAGTTTTTTCCCATGGAGGCTGTGAAAACCAATGTGATAGGCACAGACAATACCTTGGATGCCGCTATTGATGCCGGTGTAGAATGCGTCATCTGCCTCTCTACCGATAAGGCTGCCTATCCCATCAATGCCATGGGCATCACCAAGGCCATAGAAGAGAAGATTGCTGTTGCTAAGAGCCGCAACAGCGGCAGCACCAAAATCTGCTGCACCCGTTATGGCAACGTGATGTGCAGCCGTGGCTCCGTGATCCCGTTGTGGATTGATCAGATCCGAAAAGGAAACCCCATCACCCTCACCGAGCCCAAGATGACCCGCTTCATTATGAGCCTTGAGGAAGCTGTGGATCTAGTGCTCTTTGCCTTCGAGCACGGCCAGAATGGCGACATCCTGGTGCAGAAAGCCCCCGCTTGCACCATCCAGACCCAGGCCGAAGCCGTTTGTGAGCTCTTTGGTGGGAAGAAAGAGGATATCAAGGTCATTGGTATAAGGCATGGTGAGAAAATGTATGAGACCCTTCTTACCAAAGAAGAATGCGCCAAGGCCGAGGATATGGGCAACTTCTACCGTGTGCCCGCCGACAACCGCGATTTGAACTACGACAAGTATTTCAAAGAAGGCGATGTGAAGCGCGCCACCATCGAGGAGTTCAATTCCGATAACACCCGCAGGTTGAATTTGGAGGAGACGAAAGCAAAGATTGAAGCGCTTGAGTATATACAAAACGAACTCAAGGGGATTCCGAATTTGTCGAAGTAAGAACCGTCATTCCCGACTTGAAAGGAGATCACCGCTCCAGGCACAGGCTCCCTTCGGTCGCCAGAGCCTTC
>JAKQLB010000157.1 GCA_029567375.1 Bacteroidota bacterium
ATTATTTTGTTTGCTTTTCTGTCAACATGAAGCTCAAGTTTGCAACCGACTCCGCAGTATGGACAGACTGAATAAACCTTTTCGATTTCCCAGTACCTTGCAAGACCTTTAGCTTTCTTATCGGTGATCGCTCCCACCGGACAGATCTGCGAACATTCACCGCACTGAACGCATGATGATGTCCCCATCGGAAGATCTGCGTCAAATGCGATATCTGCTTTGCTCCCTCTGTACTTGAAATCGAGAACTTCGTTAACAACTGTTCCGTTACAGGCAGCAACACATCTGCCGCAGGAGATGCATTTGTTTCTGTCAACATAGACAAATTCTGAACTTTCATCAATGTTCTTTTCTACCATTCCGTAATTGAAAGAGCCCCTTTCAATGCCGAGATAATAAGCAACGCTCTGCAGTTCACAGCTTCCATTCTGATCACAGGAAATACAATCGTGCGTTCCTGTTGAAAGAAGAAGATCTACAATAAGTTTCTGTGAATTTACAACTTTTTCTGTTTTTGTCTGGATCTTCATCCCTTCTCTGACTTGAACAGAGCAGGATGTCTGAAGACCGTTCATCCCTTCGATCTCGACCACACAGACACGGCATTTGCCTGCTGCACCGACCTTATCATGGTAGCAGAGTGTCGGAATATAAATTCCGGCATCCCTTGCCGCCTGATGGATGGTCTGTCCCGGCTTTGCTTCAACTGCAATTCCGTTAATAAAAATCTGCATCAAAACCTCCTCATATTTAGACCAATACCTAGCTTGCTATTGCCTCCTTTCCAAAAGGGAGGCCGTAACTTTTCAGTATCGGCCCATTGGCCTTTAACCATAGAAGTATCTTTAGGTTAAAGGCTCGGAGTATTTAATTACCTCTTTATTAACATTTCAAATTCTGGTCTGAATTTCTCAACCATTGCTCTGATGGGGGTCGAGAATGCCTCGCCTACCGGACAGAGCGTAAGTCCTTTGATCGTCCCCACAAGCCGTTCAACATTTGCAAAATCTTCTTTTGTTCCCTGACCTTTAACGATCTTTTCAAGGATCCTGACCGTCATTTTCGAGCCCTCTTTGCAGGGAGTACATTTTCCGCAAGATTCATGTGCATAGAATTTCATAGTACGGAGAGCAAGTTCAGGAATTGACCATTCGTCATTGATAACCATTATTCCGCCTGAACCGAGTGCCGTTCCTTTAGCGGCGCATGATGTATAGTCCATTTTAAGGTCTTCAAGTTCTTCGGCTTTGAGTATCGCAACTGAAAGTCCGCCGACTATTGCCGCTTTGAGTTTTCCGTCAACTCCGCCTGCCGCTTCAATGAGATCTTTAAAAGTTGTACCTATCGGATATTCGTAACATCCCGGTCTTCTCACATTTCCGCTTATTCCGAATATTTTGAAATCAACTTTCCTGAAAGCGTCAGCACCGTTTTCGATGATGTATGGAACGCTTGCAAGAGTTTCGACATTGTTAACGATTGTCGGACACCCGTAAAGACCCTGAACCGCAGGG
>JAKQLB010000163.1 GCA_029567375.1 Bacteroidota bacterium
TCATTGCTCCCCACCCCCTCCCCATACTACCTTAGCAGACAGACCAATGCTCTTCCACATGAAAACAAAACTGCTTGTCCTGCTGGGACTGGTCCTGGCTACGCCTTTATTTGCCCAAAACACCCGCGAGATCATTACTATACGTTATCTCACCAAGGCCCTGATCCGGATGGGAGAACCCGGAATTGCCAAACGACTCAGTGAAGATTACTACAAGAATAAAACGGTAAAATTTACTTTCATAAAATCTGCTGACGCGAATGCAGAGACCGGCACAGGATTGAATGGAAAGAATTATATCAACCTGTCCGAGAATATGTTGCTTGCAGCAGATATGGATAAGCTGTTGCAGAAGCGGCCCTATGGTGAAAGTTCCAACCTGATCGGGGATGCAATGACCATTGTGCATGAGTATGTGCATATGGACCAGACTTTACCGTTGAATTATCCGCGCTGGGAAGATCCGGCCTGGCAGAAATCGGATAAGACCCTGAACAACTGGGTAAAGAAAATAGAAGTGGAGTACAAGGCATTGCGCAGCAGCCCTGAATCAAAAGAAAAAACGGCGAAGCTCACCGAACTCATGGACATTATTAAAAAGCTGCAGTCCGAAGCAGTGAGTGTGCGCAATTCGATCAATGCGAATGTGAAAAACAAATCCCTTTCCCCGAATCAGCGCTGGATGATCGATGATACTGATAAGCGCTTAGCCACCATGGTTGAATCACAGAAAAAATATGTGGCAGTAGGTAAAATGGTTCCGGAAAGTCCGTCTGCCAAAAAAGACAAAGGCTATTGGGAGATCGTGCGTGTACAGGCTTTTGATAAACTCAATCCCGGGGATAAAAACTACAGTCTCAGTGCTGGCGATGGAACCCTGAAAACTAATTGGACGCAGAACAATGATGTGTTTAATATCACCGCCACCTATACCGTACCGCCGAAGAAGATTTATCCATCAGATAAGATTCCCGTCACCATGAGTGTGTCGATCACGAACAGTGGTGACCAGTATTCGGCCAATGGAGACTTTGCCCTCTTCTTCGACAAACCGGATATCGATCCCGGATTTGTCAGTGCCCCGATTTCCCTCACCACTGAGAAAGGGATCAATGGCTATATCAGTTTCTCTCATAAACCCGGCAGCACACCCAGTCCTGCTGCCACGATGAATGTATTTATCAATGGCTCCAGTCTTCCCACCGGGACCAAGGGTGCAAAGATTGCGTTGATTGCATCGTTGTATAATGGACGGATTGCCGGGTATAAATATGTGTATGAGTGGAGAGATAGCTGGTAGGACCAGATAGAAACTTCAAGGTTCCTCCTTCGCGGAGTCTGATCAGGTGAGGTGCCGGGTGTCGGGTGTCAGGTGTCGGGTGTCGGGTGTCAGTAACAGCCCATACTAAAAACTAATAGCCCAAGGCACGTCAGCGTACCTCGTACCTCGTACTTCTAACTTCGTACTTGCATTCTCATACTTAATTTTAGGTATTTCCCTCCTCCCTCTCCTTCCCCAATTTAGCACCGTAAATACTCCATTTCATTTTCAAACACTGAGTCATGAAATTTAACCTGAACTATTCTGTATGTGTTTTATTCATAAGTCTGCTTTTATCCTGCAGTAAAGAAAAGGCTGGGATCTTCGAGCCATGAGCAGCGAGCTGATTTCGTTAAACGAGCAACAGTACAATTATTTAGATTCAACATCGGTAGAAATTCTTTGGGATATTGTGTTTCTACAGGACACCCTGGTTTAGCGAAGGTGGCAGGGATGTATTGTGAAAAAAGAAACGTCCTTCCAAACCCGTTATAACTGACATAGCCAACCTGTACACACGAAACCTACCGAAGGCGACCGTCTGTGGATGGTTCCTTAAACATACGAGGCTTCAAGCCTCGTTGAGCGGTATCGCATGCACTCTATTGCGTCGCTGAAAGCGA
>JAKQLB010000173.1 GCA_029567375.1 Bacteroidota bacterium
TATAAAGTAATCGGCAAAACCTTTTGTGGTGAATTTATCTGTCATGGGGAGGTCTCCTGAGGGTTTAATATTCACCAATATACCATATTTATCATATAGTTACAAGACATTTAAGGATAATTTACCGTGCAAAGGTCTTTACTCAGGAAAAACTGCTCAATAGGTTCTGCAGCCGCCTTTCCGCTGACGGGTATATCTTTATGGGGCATTCCGAAACGATCCTCGGCATGTATGTGCCCCTGGCGCAGGTAGCCCCGACTGTATACCGGAAACTGCGATAATATAAGGAAGACCATGAACAACAAGATTAAAGTTCTTATCGTTGACGACTCGGCCGTAGTAAGACAGGCAATGCGGGATATTCTCTCTTCCGATCCCCAGATAGAGGTAATAGGGGTAGCCACAGATCCCTACATTGCTGTTGAGCGTATAAGAGATGCTGTCCCCGATGTAATTACCCTCGATGTGGAAATGCCCCGCATGGACGGCATCACCTTCCTTCAGAAACTTGACACAAATTGTTCAGGGAGAAGTAGATTAAGTTTGATAGACGGAAGGAGGATAACGCCATATGATCGTAGATGAGCAAACCTGCCGGATATGGAAAGAAAAACTGGATAATCTCTGCATAGACCTCCATGCGCTGAGCACTTCCACAGAGAATGAGTTTCTCTCCATCGGGGCTGACCTGAATAACTTCTATGCCCGTGCCTGGGACATCTCAAAGATGTCGTCGTCGCTTGTCTCCTCCATGTCGGAAACTGAATTGGCTATGGTAGTGGCAAGCTTCAGGGATCTCCTTGACCGTATGAACCATTACATAAGAGAGGCTGAATCAGGATTTCGGAACGGAACAGAAATCCTCAACGATATTAACCAAAGTATCGATAACATCTATAGGCCTATGGCGAGTTTTAAGAAGATCGTTAAGATACTCAGGATATTAAGTATCTCAACGAAAATTGAGAGCGCACAAATCAACAATTACACAAATGGCTTTGTTACTATAGCAGATGATGTTGAGAAGCTGGCGACACTCATTCAATTCAAATTTGCTGATATCATATCCAGTGCAGAGTCGCTGAAGACGTCAATTGAGCAGACACACAGGCGGATTTCTCTTTTGAAAAATAAACGGGGCGACAAGGATAAAACAATCCTCGAGAGCACCCGGGCAACCCTGACGCTGCTTGCACAAAAAAATGAACTCTCATCACGGACGGCCCGCAAGATATCTGCTGAACTCGAGTCTGTTTCCGGCAACATAGGGGAGGTTGTTGCTTCTATGCAGTTCCATGATATTACTAGGCAGCAGGTTGAGCACGTAGAGGAGGCGCTCCATAAAGTGAGCATAGGTCTGGCCGATGAAAACCCGGATATAGAAAAGATTATTCAGGAGACAGGGATCGTATGCGAGCTCCAGAAGGCCCAGTTGGCGGACGCACAGGAAAAATTCACCCATGCCGTGGGGAGTATTATGGACAACCTGACAGGTATTGCAGACAATATTGCCGAACTGTGCGAAGATGTCAAAAAGGTTGCCGGCACCGAAGACGAAGTATCCTCGTCGTTTTTTTTACGAATAGAGTCGGGGGTGTCTTCCATGATGTCCTCACTCAGAGAAAATAATGAGGCGATCAGAGAATTATACGGCACAATGGAAAATCTTATTAAAACAGTGGGTAGCATGTCCCAATTCGTGAGCGACATAGAAGATATCAGTATGGAGATTGAGCTGATTGCATTGAATGCCCGCGTGAAATCGGCACACACAGGTTCGGAAGGAGCTCCGTTAGGTGTTATTGCAGAGGCAATACAGAAATTATCCGTTGATGTCCGGATACAGAAAACAGAAATATCAGATGAACTTCAGAAGATTATTTCAAAAGCTGAAAGCCTGCATCAGAATATAAATGCCAGCACACAAGAACAAACGACAGAAACGGGCAGCATGCTTTCGGATCTCAATACCCTCACTGAAAGGCTTCGTATCACAAATGAAACAATCACAGCTCTCCTCAAGAAGATAGAGAAAGGAGGACGGGAACTTGCCAACCACATTAACAATACACTGTCCGGCATACATGTGAACGACCTTTTTACCGGGCGGATCAATAAAGTCCTTTCTGTTCTCGATTCGATTGTATCTGAAGCGCTGGAGCTTATGCCCGGGATGGATTTCCAGATGAACGTTAAGACGCTGAAACATATGGAAAACAAATACACTATGCAGAGTGAGCGAAGAATTCATCATTCTCATGCAATAATCGACCCAAACAGGGGCATAAAAAGGTATGTTGAAAAAAACAGCATACCATCCGAAAAAGATCTGGGAGATAATGTTGAGCTGTTTTAATAAACTGATTCATTAGTGTCCGGTAAAACTATATATAAAAGTACGGCCCTTTATACTTATATGATAATAAAGCCACCAAGCCCAAACCCTGCAAGGAGGAGCAGGCCATGAATAAAGTATATATCCTATTTGCAGAATTGTTGACGTAGTAAAACACCCATGTTAAAAGATTTTACTGTTAAAATCAGGAGGAATTGTACAATGAGTGACGAAATAAGGAAGAGAACGCAGAATACGGCAAACAAGCTTTTCGGCAATGGCATAAAGATGGACCCGCCCTACCTCACATGGAAGGAATTCGACAGAGATCTCGCCAATGACCTTTCCATGTTCATTACCGGCAACCTTTACTCCCGCACGGTTTTAACGCTTCCCGAAAGGCAGATGGCTGCCTGCGCCATGCTTGCTGCGCTCGGAGCAGCGGAAGAACTGAAATTACATGTGAATGCCGCTCTTAATGTGGGCTGCGACCCGAAAAAGCTTGCCGAGGTTTTCTTCCAGTTGGCCCCGTATGGAGGTATGCCATTGGTCAACAAAGCGCTGGAGGTATACCGTGATGTCCTCAAGGGAAGAGGGGAATGGGAGAGTTTTTGTAAAGGGGAATAGCCCTTAGAATTCTGATCACTCCATCGCCATTATTTCCTGCAGCATTTCGCCCAGCCTTGCTTCCTCGCTCTTATCCGCATACTGGGGTCTTTCTATATCCGGGAACAGGCTGAAGATTCCATTTACAATCACTTCCGCATGCGGAGGACACCCGGGCAAATGGATACCGCATTCTGCATTATGCTGCTGACAGATACCCATAAAAATGTTCGTTTCATCAAGGTTTATTTCATGCCGGTGAACGGGACCGAGGTAAATGTTGACTTTATTGTTGAATGGCCGGTCAATAAGCAGTCTTCTTTCATTGGCAGGGTCAGGCCTTCTCAACTTGCTTAACCCAACTTCATGATCCCATAAATAAAGCTCTATAGAATCAGCTACTTACCCTTACCATATGTCTTGTTTAGGCACTACTGATTTTACAGGATGGTCTCTACTGTCTTCCCTGGACTATGACAGATGTGAAGGGCATCATAGATTTTTTGGTGAAAGGGTTCAGG
>JAKQLB010000179.1 GCA_029567375.1 Bacteroidota bacterium
CAAGATCGCTGTGCTGGTTAACCCAGCGACCATAAGTTCAGGCGAAGGTCTTGCTATGGCAATCGGTCGCCTCCCTAAAGCGACAGTAATGGGATTCTACGGTACACACGGGTCTTTCGGTCTTATTCCTTGGCCAATCGCAATGCCAGAAGACATTTCCTTCGAGTTTCCTATCGGGCGCTCGCTCGATGAACGCGGTACTATTCAAATCGATTCAGATGTTTCTGGCAAAGGCGGAGTGCAGCCCGAGATTCGCATCCCTCGCACCTGGCAGAATATTGCTGCATATGCGTCGGGCAAGGATGTCGAGCTTGAATTCGCAAGGGATTGGCTTTTAAGCCAATCTTTATAAACAAGGTTCGTAGCAGTATGTTTTCAAGGAGCCAACGCGTCCTCTTGGCAAGGATAAGTCTCTTTTGTACAGTTAGCTATCATGCAGGAAAAGACAATTCTTATCGTGGAGGATGAACCTGATATTCAGGAGCTCATCCGCTACCACCTGGAGAAAGAGGGTTTTGCTACAGTAAAAGCTTCCGATGGCCGGCAAGCTCTGGATATCATCGAACATAACAATCCCGATTTGGTTCTTCTCGATCTTATGCTTCCGGTGATAAGCGGACTTGATGTATTGAAGACCATCCGCTTTGCCTGGGGACTTTCAGCTCTGCCTGTCATTATCGTATCGGCGCGCACGGATGAAATTGATGTAATCACAGGTCTTGAGCTGGGAGCAGACAATTACCTTCCCAAACCATTCAGCCCGAAGGTCTTGGTCGCTAATGTGAAAGCCCTATTGAGGCGCTCCGCAACCAGACAATCGGGCGAAGATATGGAAAACAGGCATATCAGCGTAGGAGAATTGGAAATAGATGAGGATCGACACGAAATTTTCTGGAAAGACAATCCTATCTTGCTAACCGCTTATGAATTTTCTCTGCTAAGCCTTCTTGCCTCTTCACCTGGTCGGGTCTTCACGCGTAATCAGATTATCAGCAGCATTAAGGGAGAGGATTATCCTGTTACAGAACGCTCCATAGATGTGCAAATTGCAAGCTTGAGGCGTAAAATGGGTGAAGGCGGAAGCGCAATCAAAACCGTATGGGGCATAGGATACTCCTACCAGGAAAGCACATGATCGGTCATACGATCCGTCAGCGCTTAATGCTGCTTACTCTTATCGTCCTTTTTTTAACACTTTTTGGCGGCATGTTCATCGCCATGAAGGCCTTTTCGGCGACCCTCAGGGAAAATGTAAGAACACAGCTGGCAAAAAATGCCAGTTATCTCAAGATCTTATTAAACAAGCAGCAAATCCCGGATTCCGCTGATTTGGATGCCTATGCTCAAGCTACATCGCTGCGTATTACGTTGGTAAACCAGGATGGATGGGTGCTGTACGATTCGGATTTCGATTTTTCCGCAATGGACAACCATTATTGGCGTACCGAAATCTACGAGGCGATGCAGAAGGGAAGTGCATTCAGCGAGAGAAAAAGTGCAACCCAGAGCGCGCCAGTTGTTTATCATGCTATTCGGATCGATGGCCATCCAGATATAGCAGTCTTGCGTGTTTCCATGCCACTTAGCCAATTGACCGGTTATCAGAGAATCTACGAACAACTTCTCTTCAGCGGGCTCGCGATTCTAGTGGTGCTTGTCGTCGGCATTACCGCAATTAGCATTAACATGATCACCAAACCGCTACAGAAAATTAAGGAGACTGCCAAACGATACGCCGACGGAGACCTGGAAGCTCGTATGTCCATTCAAAGCCCCCGGGAGTTAGCAGACCTGGCGGCTACCATGAGCGAAATGTCTATACAACTAAAAAACAAAATCGCCGAAATCGAATCGGCTCGCTTGCAAGCAGAAACTATTCTGCAAAGCATTACGGAGGGGATACTTTTGGTGGACAGGAATCTCGTTGTCCTATCGGCCAACCAAGCGGCAAAGAAGTTACTCTGGAATAACCGGAATGAAGAGGAATTCCCAATCGAAGGGGTGCGACTCGTACAACTTATCAGTTCTGCTTCAATACTTGAAGCCTGCCAGCAAACATTCGAAGATGGAAAAGTTCATGAAGTAGTCACCGCTCACTATGATCATCTTTTTGGCGAAACCGCTGAACTGATGGGGAGAAGCCTTACTAAAACACTGCGTCTTATCACTACTCCTGTTCTTGCCGACAGCATCGCCTCACAAGTCGTGATCACCATTACCGATACGACCGAGACGAAGCGGTTGGAACAGATCCGCAAGGATTTTGTTGCAAATGTATCGCATGAACTGAAGACACCCATTACCGCCATAGCAGGATCGGCTCATGCACTTATAGAAGGGGCAAAGGATGATCCACAGGAGAATGATCGTTTTCTTTCTATTATCAACCGACAAGCCCAACATATGCAGAACATTGTTGAGGACCTTCTCTTACTTTCATCTTTAGAGCAGCAGAACACTTCATTGACCAGGCTATGGGTCAGCCCGCGCCAGATTATCGACGAGACGATGCAGATGTGTCGCTACCGAGCACAAGAAAAAGGCAGCATCATCGAGACAAGCTTGTCCAATTTGCAGGATCTTCCGATCTTCGTAAACGGCATGTTGATCGTACAAGCTCTTTCTAACCTTATCGTGAATGCAATCGCCTATTCCGATGCCGGCTCGACCATACATCTGGATGCCGAAGTTGACGAAGAGCAAGTGGTTTTTAAGGTAAAGGACGTTGGATGCGGCATTCCAAAGGAAGCTCAGCAGAGGATATTCGAGCGATTTTACCGCGTTGACGCTGCGCGCAGCCGCGGCCAGGGAGGCACTGGATTGGGGCTTTCCATCGTCAAGCATATTGCGCAGGTCCATCAGGGCACAATAACAGTAGAAAGCGAAGTGGGTATAGGAAGTACATTTACGTTAACTATCCCGCGAAAAGGAAGTGATCTGCAATCGATGAAAAAACGCAGCGATAGCTTGTACGAAACTAAAGGGTCATAATTTTTCGCTCTGCTCCTTAGGCAAATTGAGCTTAGGCCTCTCACCATTAGCCATATAGACGATCCAGCTGCAGATGGTTGTCACATGGTCACCAAAACGTTCCATTTCCTTAGCAAGGTAAAAGAGATTATACAAACGTTCCATCTTCTTCTCGGAAGAAGGTTTTACAGAAACGAGACCTGCGTTGACGGTTCTTCGGGCTTCGTCCATGCGGTCATCCATCGCCGCCACCTCGATTGCTTTTTCCGCTTTTACATCCATAAATGCTTCTACCGCTTTGCGGGTCATCGTTGCACCAAGCAGCGCCATCTCAGAAATCTGCTCGACAAACGGAATGCAGTCTTCATATTCTTCCACAGTAGCCATTTGAGCCAGGTGTACGGCGTAGTCTCCCATCCGCTCAAGATTCGTAACCATCTTGATTCCCGCTATGATGTGCCGCATATAATGCCCGTAAGGGGCTTCCGACACCAACAGTCTTACGCCATCATTTTCCACCATTTCCCGTAGCTGATCGATGAAATAATCGTCTGCTACCACTCTGCGCGCCAAAGCCACATCATGGTTCCGAAAAGCGTATTGCGCTTGATAGATCGCCTCTTCGACACGGTTAACCATCTGGATGAGCATTTCTTGAAAAAATTGCATCTTCTCATCCAGCTTGCTCGCTTTCTTTATATCCATACGTTTTCTCCTGTTTAGGTCAACCAAACTTGCCCGAAATGTATTCCTCTGTCTTCTTGTTCCGAGGGTTGAGGAAGACCTGTTCCGTATCTCCGAACTCCTCCAGGTATCCCGTACGGTTCTCATCCACCATGAAGAATGCCGTGTAATCAGAAAGCCGTGATGCCTGTCCCATGTTGTGGGTTACAATAATGATTGTATACTTTGTTTTCAGATCAAGAATTAGTTCCTCGATCCTCCCCGTAGCTATCGGATCGAGTGCCGAGGCAGGTTCGTCCATGAGAATGATTTCGGGAAAAACAGCCAATGCTCGCGCTATACAGAGCCGTTGTTGCTGCCCTCCGGATAGCTGCAGAGCACCTTTCTTAAGCTTGTCCTTCACTTCATCCCACAAGGCAGCCGACTGTAAGGATGTTTGAACCAATTCATCCATATCCCCTTTGTACCCGTTGATCCTTGCTCCCCATGCGATATTTTCATAAATACTCTTAGGAAATGGGTTCGGCTTCTGAAAGACCATGCCGATACGGCGCCGTATCAACACCGGATCGACCCGTTCATCGTACAGGTCATAACCATTGAAAAGTACGTATCCTTCAAGCCGCGCATTGGGGATTAGGTCGTTCATCCTATTTATGCTCCGCAGCACGGTGCTTTTCCCACACCCCGATGGACCGATAAAAGCGGTTATATGCCGTTCCAGGATTTCCATCGATATCTTTTTTACCGCCTGGAAGTCACCGTAGTAGATATCGACATCCTTCATCTCTATGATAGGATTCTCGGCACTCTTTGCTCCCACAAAAGGCATATTCACCTCATATGCTTTTACACTCATGCTTCCAGCCTCTTCTTCCTGTTGATTCTTGCTCGTAGGTAAATGGCGGTACTGTTCATGATCAATAACAGAATCAACAGACAGACAATGGCCGCGGAGGCAAGATTTCTGTAAGCACCCTGCGGACGCGCCGACCATTGATAAATCTGGGTGGGCAATGTTGTAAATTTAGAAAATATACCTGAAGGGTCGATACTTATGAATGTCGAAGCTCCGATAACCACCAACGGCGCTGTCTCTCCGAAAGCACGCGAAAGTGCAAGTATTGTACCGGTAAGGATTCGATCAAAACTTGCGGGCAGCACGTGATTCCACACCGTTTGCCACTTTGTAGCCCCTACCCCATAGCTGCTCATCCGCAAGCTATCAGGAACTGCCTTGAGTGCTTCCTGTGTGTTAATGATAATAATCGGAAGGACTAATAGCCCAAGGGTAAGTCCGCCCGAAAGGATGGTGCGGCCATTGGCGGTACTGTCTTCGATGCCGAGGATTAAAGCACCGCTGGTAATCGGCTCCATCGCCCGCACGAATACCGCCAGTCCGAGAAGCCCATAAATAATCGACGGTACGGCTGATAGATTGAATATGTTGAGTTGAAGGGCTCTGTTGAATCGATTATCTTTCGCATATTCCTCCAGATAGATCGCCGCTCCAACACCAATGGGGAAGGCGAAGACTAGAGTAACAAGAATGATCCAGAGAGAACCAAACAGCGCCGTTCTAATGCCTGCATTCAGCGGGTCGCTCGACTGGTCGGCAACCAAAAAAGAAGAATTGACCCAGGACCTAAATACTGCATAGGAGCCTTCATTTTCCGCCATATACCGATCGATTTCGATTTTGTTGAACAAAGAGTCCCATAAGCCCCAAGTTTTCCGCACTTTCGGCTTTATGATATACTGTTCAATTAAGGCGATCAGTTCCTCATCAGAACGATCTGCTATCGGTTTTTCGTATTCAACCCTCCGCAAAATGCCTGCCGAAAGGCGACTGAAGGCAACCTGTTCAAGTTCAGCACGTGTAAAACTGGAAACAGAATCTTTTTGCGCAATTAAAGTCGACGATTCTACTTCATTGACCAACACCACATAGCCAAATGTCGTGTTTACGACCGAAAAGATGAGCATGATCAAAAAGAGCATGGCCAGCGACACGGAAAACATAAATACCGCTTGCCATAGAGTACCATTATGTCGTCGTTTTTCCATAAGGACTTGTACATCTTCTTCTGTGCCAAACTGCACTACATGATTCATGCTATTCATACTCCTGGCGGAATCTCTCAGAGATCCGTCTCGATATGAAATTTAAGGCAAAGGTAATGATGAATAGGACAAGCCCCAGCGCAAAGATGCTGTTGTAATCGATTGAATTGTAACTTACATCTCCTCCACTGATCCGCACGATGTAACCGGTTATGGTTTCTGCCGATCTAAATGGATTGTATGTAAAATTAGGCCCCGCTCCCGCTGCCAGAGCCACTACCATTGTCTCTCCTATCGCTCTGGAGAAGGCAAGAAGGAATGTCGCAGAAATGCCGCTGATGGCAGCGGGTATCACTATTTGGAAAACCGTCTCCAGCTTGGTGCTGCCAAGTGCATAGGCAGCAAGACGCAGTTCTTTCGGTACCGCTCCGATCGCGTCTTCCGCCATTGTAGCGATCAGTGGAAGCACCAGAATACCGATTACCAAGCCCGCCGAGGCTGTGTTGTAGATCTCCACCCTTTCAGCGTTGAAGATGCCTCTCAAAAGCGGAGTCATAAAGGTAAGAGCGAAGTAACCAAAAACGATTGATGGAATTCCCGCAAGGATTTCCAGAATAGGTTTGAGGACCGCGCGTGTCTTTTCCGAAGCATACTCACTCAGGTATATCGCCACAAATAATCCGATGGGAACACCCAGGGACATGGCGATGATACTTGTTGTGAAGGTAGCATTGAGCAATGGAAGAAACCCGAAATCTCCAATCATAGGCTGCCACTTTTTGGATGTGAAAAACTCCTTCAATGTAACTTGTGGATTTTTGAAGAACAGCCATGATTCTTTGACCAGGATCACTACGATTCCCACGGTAATAATAATGGAGAGCAACGCGCAGAAAAAGAGCATTATTTCAATAAAGCGCTCGTGTGGGCGGACCTTGCGTCTAAATGAATTTTTATGGGGATCCATCATTCTCTTAGAATACCTCATCAAAAATACGAATGAGGAAGTCATAGGCATACAACCCATGACCTCCCAGGCTCGTACATTTCTCACAGATTAAAGGATTTTGACTAATACAGACCTTCCATTGCTTTGAGCCATGCCTGGCGGCTTGCATTTAATGCCGCTTCCGGTGCTGGAAAGTATCCTACATCGACCACTTCTTCGTTCACATAGCTCAAGTAATAGTCAATAAAAGCGGCGACCTGTGGCTTGCTTCTCATAATATTCGCGTCCGAGTAGAGAAATAATGGCCTTGCTAACGGATAGGTGCCATTATCTACGTTTTTGGCGGAAGCTGGGATACCCTCAATACTGAGTATGTTCAAGGCGTCAGCGTTCTCCACGTAGTAGGCGTACCCAAAGAAGCCTATCGCATAAGAGCTTCCCTTAATTCCCTGGACAAGGATGTTATCATCCTCACTCAGTTGGACGTTGGAAGCAGCAAGGATTGGCTCGGGTTTATTAGCAAAAATTTCCTCTACAAAGTAATCGAATGTACCACTATCCGTACCGGGAATAAAACGAAGGATAGGCTGGCGAGGCCAACTGGGATTCACATCTGACCAGAGTCTCGCACCACCGAATATCTTGGCCAGTTCTTGCTTGGTGGCATTCTTGATAAAAGTATTGCTCTTATTGACCACCACCGCCAAGGCGTCGGTTCCTACCCTGAATTCTATAGGCTCTCTGCCAATCTTCCGAGCGCTATTTATCTCGCCGGCTTTGATGGGACGGCTTGCATTGGAAATATCAGTCTCGCCGGCGACGCAGAAGCGCTCAAACCCGGCTCCCGATCCGATGCTGTCTATCGTGATCGTTCCACTATACCCTTCTTCCTTGAACCGTTCTGCCATCCGCTCCGACAAAGGGTAGACGGTGGAGCTTCCCGCAGTAATAATATTTCCGGTGACTTTTATGGGATTGACTCCGGGCAGTCCGTAAATAAAGGGCTCTTCTATCCAAGCAAGCTTACCCCCTTTTGCTGCCGGCTTTTGTTGTTCTGTTCCTGCCGCAAAAATAGGCATCAGCGTGCTAAGCGCGATGAACAAGATTACAAGTTTCTTCATGTTTTCCCCCTTGGAAAATCTATTCGCCTTGAAGGTACAGGTAACATATGAAAAAAGTATGTAGAAAGAATGAATTGTCTATGATATTTTCTTGGTAGCAAAAAAGTACCGCTATTCAATCAAATCCAAAAGATTCCTGGCGATATACCATTTTATGCCATTGTAAACCGCAACTCCGTCCGACGTGACAGCCCTGCCATTGAGGTAGGCATAGCTCTTATTGCGAGGCACTCGCAGAACCTGATCTCCCTTCGTGACAACGAGGACAGCATTTTCGGGGTCTGTTGTGTCAGTAGCAACCTTAGCTCCTTTTTTGGCGAACATCGAGTTCGCATCCTGGAACAATTCAGAGGTTGCTTGGGCAAGATCGACATTCATTGTTCTGGCCATATAAAGAGCGATATCGCTATTCCTCACAAGGCCAGTCATCCTTTGCCCAAAAGGATCGTAGCAGTAGAGCACCACATCCTCGCCCGTGTGGCCATTCGTGGTATACCCGATTTTTGCCCTGCTTCCAACCATTGGTCCGACAGTATAGTTCATTGAGCCAGCTTTCGTCTTGCCGATCGCTTCGACTTCTTCATCGGTCAGATTCGCGATCCCAAGATACAGGCTTACTGTCTGACGAATTGCAGGTGCCTCTGCGGGTTCATAGATGCCACCAAGAACCACGTCGATATTATTGTAGACGATCTGTTCGGCGAGGTTGTCGTAATTCGAACGCGATACATCGTGCGCGCTGAAGTCAGCCGGAGTAGCATGCATGAATTCGCTGGTTGAGATGATGCCAGTCGAACGGCCGCTCAACCTAGCAGCTTCCAGAATAGTGGCTACTGGACGCTGTGCCTCATACTCAGGAATCTCGACCCCAGGAAGTACATAGGATTTACCGATCGAAGCGATGTTGCCAGTCTGGGAAGCCCATCCTGTGGCATACGCCGAACCAGCCGGGGCCGAATCGGCGATGGTCCCATCTGAGTTCCATGTGCTCACTAGACCGCATGCAATGGCATCTAACGCAAGCGGCTCACCCTTATAGAATCGAGCCAATGTAGTGCCAGCGACGCTCATTCCGTCGGGGATAAGCATTATCACGCTCTGTGCAAAGGCTTGCATTCCTGCAAGGAAGATCAGCACAGCAAGGATAATGCCTTTCTCTTTGTCTCTTCTCATAGCTATTCCCTCCTTATGGTTCAAGCTTGAGATCACAATAGGTTATAAAAGTTAGATTGATGTTTGATTTCGATGAGAATTTGATGAAATATAGCCGCAGTCTAAAAGAAAGAGTCCAAAGAGCTCGAGCTCTATCAAGGGCTCGCAAGGTAGCGGATAATAGTGGAATAGATCATCCGGTGTCTACCCAGCGGGCTTTCTTGTCTAGGCTCAAGCTCACAGCAAAGCTGACGCACATTTGACGGAGGGAAGTTAAAGGTACCGTAGCAGACAAAGTCTGCGTAGGTACCTTAGTTTGTCCCTGTCTAGAGGTTCCCCATAATCAGTCCCGAATCAAAGGTTCTAACACAAGCCAATTCTCTCTGATCGATGTTCACTTCAAGCTCAATTTCCAGAAACTACCTTCTCCCAGTCAGCGCGAACCTGAGCCAAAAGCTCTGGCTCGGCGGCAAGGCGATAACCAAGGCAGGCCATGATCTTCGATGCGTTTATAAGGGCTTCATTGCCTTCCGGGCTCTTTGTTGCGATGGCGTATTCCCTTGAGTGGCCCGCTACATCTGCTGGAGCCACGGGTAGCCCAAAGATCAATGCGGGAATTTGCGATGAGGCGGTACCGAAATCGGTCGATGCGCCAGCTGGATCCCAAGGTCCAACTTTCTTTGCGTTCGGAATGCCAAACTCCTTCATGGCTTCGTCGGCGATATCCATAAAGCTTGGCACGTTCACTACATTATCGTATTGTTTGATTTCCGTGATGATGAGCGAGCTGTAAACATAGGCAAGCAAAATATCCGCTATCTATCATGGAAATCCCGAAAATCCAATAAATTCCGTCGAATGATTTTTGTCCATCATAATGGACAATAGCTTGCAAATTATGGTTTTGTCCATCATAATGGACACTGGAGGCGCACCCTAATGAACATCATTCCTCGCCCAAGGTATATTGACAGAATTCGCCCTTACATCGGTACAAAACTTATCAAGGCGATCATTGGTCAGCGGCGTGTAGGGAAAAGTTATATCCTTCTTCAGCTTGCAGAATATCTTCGCAATGA
>JAKQLB010000277.1 GCA_029567375.1 Bacteroidota bacterium
TATCTACAAATCTTTGAGTTCATCGAAATCTTTTACAATCGCCAAAGAATTCATTCTACCATTAACTATGCAGTCCCGTCACAGTTTGAAATTCCAAATCTTGTGGCTTAACTGTGTGTCGCAATTTTCGGGTATAGACCATTAATCTTCATAATGTATTAAGAGAATTTAATTGATCAAAGATTAATCTTGTTAAAAATAATCATACAGGTGGATATAAGACGTTCCCTCATGCGCTTGCCCAGTACCCCGTCAGCTTCCATAACCTTTGTGCTCTCGTTCTCCGCAGATGCCTACGCTGTCAGTTCCTTAGGTCTCAACCATTCAAGGAGACCTGACCAGAAATGAGGCTGATTAGAAGGTAAATGGTCGTAGAAACTATATTTTCATGGATTGTCCCTCTGTGTAATGGTTTTCGCAAACCACGGAAAGTATCGAGTCCTCATAATGAAATTCTCCGGTACATACGCTTTTTTACCAAAGTAGTCTCCCCAATATTCCGGAAACCTGGATTCAATGGCTTTTTTAGCTATGTCATTCCAGAGACTGTTCAGCCCATCAGACCAAAGTATTGTACCAACACTGAGCACAGTCTTTTCGCCCGTTGCGTTCTTCCCTGACTCCTCTGAAAGAATGTTCGCCACAAGTCTTTTCACTTCGCTAACAAACTCCTCAGCATGCTTGTTAATCGTTCGAACATGTGCCGTGAACATCAGTTCTGCATCAATGTAATCATCAAAGTACAGATGATCATCCTCATCCATTTCTGCCTCTACGGTTTCTTGCATGCTGACAATGTTGTTTGTAATGCCTTTGTAGTGTTCTAGTATGGACAGGGACTCCAATCGCTTGAACATAACCAACTTGTCACTATTCGAAAGTTCCGTGATCGTGGTGATTGGTTGTCTATAATATAGTTTGATGGTCAGCCAGCCCTCTGACCCTGGAAATATAGTAAGATGAACGTTCCCTTGTGACATTCTCTCAAGATCAGCACTCCACTCCTGCGTAATGCTAGTTGGCTGTCCTATTAGACCGTAGCAAACAACACCCGCCAGATAGTCTCCTGCTTTCTTCAATACCTGGTTAATATTGTTCTTTAAGGTAACAAGATGTTCCCTATTGATTGCTCTGAAGTGCGCCATATCGTTTCTTATAGAAAGAATTTCAAATAGCTTCAATTGAGTATTCTTTCGATTTGCTGGAAAGCATTCCTGAAAGTATTGCCAGTACTTCTCGGAAGTTATTAACCTAACGATTTCTCCTCCATTCAAGAATAAGAGAGGATTATTGGATGGAGAACCCAGGTGTCCAAAGTCCTGGGCTGCTTCTCTTCTTATCTTAGCCAAAGCTCTTATCGTCCCTGGATTTACCTCGTCGGCTATTTGGATATTTTCCCACTCATCCCGGTAGTGCGATTTTAGCACTACAAACAGCAAGAGTCTTAGTGTGTTTTCAATCCTAAACAGGATATTGTAAGCATCATAGTATTGAACTGGCACCCAGTCAACAGGAATGTGAAGTCTTTCATAATCAATAGGCTGATTACTATCGCGTAACTTTGAATCATCTTCCGAAACCATTGTCACACCAGCCTTTCATTTTCTATCTTGGTCTACCCCCGAAAATTGCGACACACTAGCCGGCAATGAAGATGTGTACTTATCAGGGTGCCCACAATATCGGTTATAGTCCAAGTATCAATGATGACATGGATCGCCATTTACTTGCTCTCTTAAATGATTCTCCTGCCCGCCTAACGCTCGCATTTAACTCCCTGTTCCATCCCATAAACCCCGAAAACAGCATGTCGCTGAGTAATGTGAGTGTGCTGGAACCGCGTGTTAGGCGAGTTTGCTTGCAGCGAAGACTACGAACAGAATAGCACCTAAGTAGAAAAGGCCAACCATCCCTCCATATATAAAGGATCGGTTCAGCCACTCGAACTTAGGTATTCCAGGTGTTGTTCGGAATCCCCAGTCTTTACAATTCTCGGGAGTCAAGTGGTCTTTGTGAAGCTGATCCCATATTCGCCGAATGGTAAGCCACTGGTAGGTCAGTCCGAATCCAATGGCAAGCAGGAAAGAAAGCCAAGACAGTAGAAGACTACATGGCACGCTGCCAATCGTGTGTAGTCCACATTCGGCAACGGATTTTCCAAACAGAGCTTGTGTGAACAGTAGTGGAAGAGCCAGCGCAGCGGAACTAATTTGAATATATGTTTTGGCAGTATCACAGAAAGCGTTTGCCAAAGCCATTCGCGTCTTGAAAAAGTCGGCGTAGGTCATGCGATCCGATAGCAGTTCGCTTGATGATTTTACTACTTCTTCCGGCTTAGAAATCATATCATTTCTCCTTCAATTCAATTTATTACGCCGCCTAATACAGTAAGTAACCGGCACCATTACCTCACCATCATCATCTTCCTCACCACTACCTGGCTTTCCCCTCTGAGCACGGCAAAATAGGTTCCGCTTGGCCAATCCCCAGCGTTAATCGTGATCGACTTCTCTCCTATAGAAACGGCCTCGGAAAAGGGAATCATGACCGATTTTCCAGTGATGTCGAATATCTCGAGCCTGACCGCCTGGGGTTGGTCTATAAAAAAACTGAAAGTGGTTGAGGCGTTGAAAGGATTGGGGTAGTTTTGGGAGAGTGAGAATTCCTTTGGAGCTGCTGTGAATCGGCTCAGGTCAGCAAGATTGGAGATGATGATGTCGCCAGTCGATTGGACGCTGTAATTTGGGACGTAAGCTATTGAATCATAACTGGCCGGCATGTCCACGTAGGTATCGAATGAGGAAACCTGCAAAGGCTCGAGCGTGTTGTCTGGCGCATCGACATAATCATAGTCGAAATAGATCATCTTCCCGGATTTGTAGAAGCAGATAAATACTTTTGGAAATTTAATTCCGGTCCCGGTCAGGTTCTGCATCAGTCCGGAGATTTTGTATGTCGTGCCGTACGCCGGTTCAATCGAAGTGCTTAACACCTTGAGGGCATTACGATTGAACTTCGCACGATCATTATAAGAGCTATAAGAAACATTAAAAAAGACACTGTCAAACTCGGCTTTTGTTATTGATACATCCAGGAAAGTTTCTGATCCTGGCCACATCCCGCTCGATCCATAGGTGACAAAATCGATGTAGTTATAATCAGATCCGACCATGACACCGTTCTTAAACAATGAAATATTCAGTTTAACAAAATCCCGCCAGCTTGCCCCTGAAAACTCGAGTTTGGCAATACATAGATATTTCGTGTCAAGGTAGGGGTACACATAGAAATCTTTAACGGTGTAATTTGGTCCTGCGGGAACATCGTGGATCTGGAAAATAGGGTCATCCAAGGAAAACAGGGGGGAGAAACAGGCAAGCAGTAAAAGAACACTCAGCATCTTCTTCATCACAGCCCTCATCTCAATTCAGCAGATCGTCCTCCGTGCTGCGAACAATTACCTCCTGCATAACGGCAGAGCAAAATTCGTGTTCATAAGCGTCAGCGAGAATGGATAAAACTACTTTTTTGTAACCGATTGGAAGTTCGTGAAAAGCCTCAATTAATCTTCGTTCCCGGTCGTTCCCTTCATCTTCTTTCTTTCCAATATCTTGCATAGCGTCTCCACAAAGTCGAGCACGTCATCCTGGTCCTCAGAGCCCAGTTCCCTGTAGAGAGCAAGCAATTTGCGTTCCTCTTTGTCGAGATCCGCGTCTAATTTCCTATCTTCCTTGACAAGTATCACGTCATCGCCGGTTCGCTCAAAACGATATCCCATCGCATCGGCGACCTTTGCGATATTCTCTATCCTGGTCCGTTTCGTGTTTCCGTTGAGGATGTAATAAATGGTTGAGGGATTCAGCCCCGCCATCTGGGCTATCCGCTCGGGGGAAGTGCCGCGATTCACCATCTGCATCAGAGCAGATTTGAATCCATCGACTTTAACTGTGGCTTTGTGATCTATCATAGTTCAAACTTATTGGAATTAAGTGATTGAAGCAACATGAATAATATAGAAATAGTATGAATAATATGGAGAATTCAGTTGACAAAGTCAAATCTATTCAGTATAATATGGCGGAAATTCAGATTAATTCAGGAGGAAAAGTGAAAACGAAACTGGAAGTAAAGATCGCTCAGAATGGTATGAAGCAGCGATTCATTTCTGGCAAGATCGGAGTCCATGAATCAACTCTGAGCCGCTATGTTGCAGGGATGCGGATGCCGCCGGAAGTTCTCATGAGGCTTTCTACCTTCTTTGATTGTGATCCGGAGGAGCTTATCGGGTATGCCGAAGAGGTAATCGGATGAACACCACCACACATGATGCTTTATGTGACTGCCTGGATGCAGCCTATCCACGAAGGCAGCTCTTCCGGATCGAGGAGCTGGTCGAGTTTTTCGGCTGCTCGAGGACGACGATCGAGCGCTGGATGCGCAACAAGAACGTCCACACCATTGTCACCCCCGGCGGAGTGCGCATTCCCCGCTCGGAGGTATTCAAGCTGACAGCCTACTGAAATGAAGCGGGCAGTCAGAATAACAATTGACATTCACAACAAAGAGGAGGGAGGACAGTGGAAAAATCAAGGCTGGTGATGTCCCGGCTCGAGCGGCTCTACTGGCACAGCAGGTGCCTGCTGCGAGGCGGGAGGCTGAGCTGGCATGGGGCTGGAATGGTTCGGGCGTTGTTTTGCGGCTGGAACTGGAGAGGAATGATGGACTGGCTGATTGCTGCCGGTATCCTGATTTTCCTTTGGGTGTTCCTGACGGTTGCATTCATCATCGGAGGAGCCCAATGACCGCAGAGCAGCAGAAATGGGCCGAAGAGTACCTGGCCCGGAACCCGCACCACCGGGTGATCGACAAAGGCAGATGCCTGGTTATCCTGCCGAAAGATACCACAGTATGCCAGGAATGGCGGCAGATGCGGCACGAGAAAGACCTGCTCAATTATGGCGGGGATGAGCGGTATGAAAAATAAAAAAGCCCTTGCCGGGTGCGAACCAGCAAAGGCTTAAAGTATTTCAGAGACCATAAAAGGTAAGGAGAAATCCAAACAATGTCAACAGAAATCGTAAAAATCGAACCCAACCAGATCGTGGCCAGTAACCAGCTTTCCAGCCGCGACCTGATCGCCCAGGTCGGCCTGATCCAGGACGTCATGCGCTCTGTGATGAAGGACGGCGAGCACTTTGGCAAGATCCCCGGCTGCGGCGACAAGCCGTCTCTGCTCAAAGCCGGGGCTGAAAAACTGGGATTCACCTTCAGGCTTTCACCGGCCTTCACCATCACCAAGACCGACCTCCACAATGGACACCGGGAATATGAAGTGGTATGCGCTTTGACACACATCAACACCGGGCAAATCTGGGGGCACGGAGTCGGATCCTGTTCCACCATGGAAAGCAAGTACCGCTACCGTTCGGGCAGCGCCGAATCCACCGGCAAGCCCGTCCCGAAAGATTACTGGAAAGACCGGGATCCTTCTCTTCTGGGTGGGAAGGGATTTGTCGCCCAGAAAATCGACGGACAGTGGATGATCTGCGTGAAAGGAGACAAAGCCGAAAACGAGAATCCGGCGGATCAGTACAACACTGTTCTCAAAATGGCCAAAAAACGCGCCCTGGTCGATGCGATGCTCACCTGCACGGCTGCCTCTGACATCTTCACCCAGGACATCGAGGATTTCGCCGGCAGCGACCCTGTGCAGGAAGCGGTGGTTGTCACCGATGAGAAAAAGCAACCTCCGGCATCCCAGCCCAAACCGGAAGATAAGCCGAAGCAGAAGCCAGCGGAAAAGCCGGCTGAAACCTACCACGAAAAATGCGACCGGGGTTTAAAGTGGCTCCGCACACACAAGGCCGCCCAGGCCTACACCGATCTCCTTTCTTTCTACAACGCTGCCTCCCCCGAAGATATCCCGGAAAAGAACAGGGATGAGTTTGTGGCCCGCCTCCGCAGCATTATGGAAACTGTCAGACACCAGCAGCTCCAGAAGCAGGCAAGAGAAGAAATGGGCAATGCCTACCCGATTGCCGGGACCGCCCAGGAGGAAGAGATCGACCTTGTACCCGTAACCGAGGAGCTGAACTTCTGATGGATGCCATGACGATGATTTTACGCGGCGCCGATCCTGACGCCATCCCAATCCCCGAAGCCGCAGGGCTACCTGAGACGATCATCACTGACTACCGCCAGCTCAAACTGGCGGTGGTCGACATTGAGGTAACCGATGCAACGGTCTTTGAAGCGACCGAGTACACCAAGCGGCTGAATGTGTTCAGGAAGGCCCTGGATACCGAGAAAAAGAGGGTTCTGGAGCCCCTGAAAGCCGCGGTCTTTGCTGCGGAATCTCCTTTCAAACGTCTCGCCGGTGAACTGGAAAAGCTGGATAACATGCTGCGGGGGAAACTCCTGGCTTACAATCAGGCAAAGCGTGCTGCAGAGCAAGCCCGCCTTGAGGCTGAGCAGGAAGCTCAGCGCAAAGCCCTGGCGGAAGCGACCAACCAGGCCATTCTCGATGGCAATCTGGAGGAAGCCCGCAAGATCGCCGAAGCTGAAAAATATACTTCCGAGCAGGTGGTTATTGCCCCCAGGGTGAGTGTCCATGCCCCTCAGGCCACCGCCTCGACGGTCACCCGATGGAAATACGAGATCACCAATCCGGCTGCGGTCCCGCGGGAATTCTGCGAACCGTCCGCCTTCTTGATCAACAAAGCCGTCCAGAACGGCGTCCGGATGATTCCCGGCGTCCGGATCTGGCCAGAAGAAAGCATTTCGATCAGATAATTCCACCCGACACCTGGGCGGTCTGGCACAAATAGCCCGCCTCATAATAAACGCCAGGCCGCCCGGTTATTTTGGAGCAAGGTGCAGCAAACATGATCATACATCGCGCAAAATCCGGATCCGGGATCTTTTTCCAGCTGGAGAAAGAGGACTTTCGTCTGGGAGACTGGAAAGGATTTCTCTCCCAGGTCAAGAAGCTCGAAAAAGCAGTCTACAAGCCGGTTGAGATCAATGACCCTGATGAGGAGTGGTGGTGGATCGGCAATGAATGCGTCTCCCGATTCCTGATGTACAAGAAAGCCTTCCTTGACGATACTATCGCCAGGGAAAAGCAATATCAACGTGACGGTTATGAGCCCATTCCCCGGCCATGGCGCAGGCCAAGATCGAGATAAAGAGAGGACTGCAGAAATGGATAGAATCATTCTTGAAGGCACACTGACGAAGGTCACCTCGTCGCGTGCTCAGAAAGCCGAGCTTACACTTGGCAAAGTTGAGATGTGCTGGCAGATACGGGATCCCGAACAGGTGGGGTTGCTCACCATGCTGCAGAATGGCATTGTCCGGATCACGATCGAGAATCCGCAGATGGAGATGTTCTGCCGGCAGGCTGAGGCCGAGAATGCCCAGTACGGCCTTGACCTCACCGGTGAAGAAGTAGGCGAGGATGTGGATGGAGCCCTCCGCCCATTACTCCCTGGCCACGAGGATGAGGCTGAGGACGATAGCCCTATCGGCGAAGAGGTGACGGCCGAGGAGCTTGAAGACGGGATCAACAACTAAGGGACTTTCTGATGGCGCGGAATAGAATAATAAAGCCTCAGTTCTGGACAGACGAAGTGACTGGGACGCTTTCCGATAAAGCCAAGTTGTTCTTTATTGGGATGCTGAACTTTGCCGACGATGAAGGAAAGATAGTTGGAAATACCCACTATCTCAATTCCATCGTTTTTCCATACTGTCCTTGCGATATAGATACGGCAAATGCAGCAATCAGTGAGCTAAAAGAGAAGGCTTTGATCTTTGAATATTCTGTTCAGCGCCAGACTTATTTCTGGATAGTTAATTTCCGTAAACACCAAAAGATTGACAAGCCCCAACAATCGCAGATCCAAAACCCGAAGATATCAGACAAGAATTTTAGGAAGCTCCTTTTTGATAAAGCGGATGGTATTTGTCCGGTCTGCAACAGAGAGATGGTATTTCAGAGCGATGGTTTGCGAGTTAGCCCATACTCTGATCATAATTTCGATTTCACGGCAAAATCTGATTACCCTGATAGTAGGGTCATGTCTATTGATCACATTATCAGCAAAAATGACGGAGGCAGTGATGCCCCGCACAACCTGAGGGCTATTTGCTGCGCCTGCAACAAAAGTAAGGGTACAAAATCAGATTTTGACGTCGCCGATAATTCGGATACTAATCGTCGAACGGTAGACGAATATTCGGGTACGAATGAGAAAGAGAATGAGAAAGAGAATGAGAATGGAAATGAGAACGAAAAAGAAAAACCGCAACCCTTTCTCTCACCACAAAAGCAACTGGCCGTCGCCCACCTGAAAAACTATTGCATGGACGACCGGATATTTCTCTCCGAGCTTGATAAGCTACCACTTTCCAACGACGTAGGCGATCTTGTCTCCATCGTGGCCCGCGAAGGCCCCCAGATGGTCGGAAAGCTCATCGGCTGGGAGGCCGCCGAAAAGGCCCTGAAATGGCTCAAGCAGGATGATTTCATGCGCCAGTACGCCACGGTCTGGTGGCTGTTCGATGTCAAGAACGGCGGCAAAAAGGCCCGGATAAACCTGCGTGAGTACTCCGCAAAAAAGATAGGATCTGGAAATGGAAAAACTCTTGGAATCAATGCCAGCCTTGGGGATGGACAGCCCTTCCCTGAGGGAAGAACCTTTGGATAGGTGCCGCAAATGCGGCGATGTTTTTGACATTCCCATCAGCGAGTGCGATTCGGGCTTGTGTTCACGGTGTTGGACCACAGAACACCCGGAAATCGAATTAAAATACATCGGCATCCCCAGGCGGTTTGTCGAAAGCTCGTTTGAGAATTTCGCTGGAAATCACATGCTGGTCGATTTCGCGCGGGGCCTGGTGCAGGGCGCCCCTAAAAGCGTGCTCATCACCGGCCCGACCGGGTGCGGCAAAACCCACCTTGCAGCCGCGATGGTACGGCGCCTTGTTCAGGCCGGGCGCATCCATCAGCACAACGCCCGCTTTGTCAGCTCAGTTGATTTTCTCATCGAAGCAAAAGCCACCTTTAACAGCTCATCCGGCGAATCTGAGGAGGGGGTGCTGATGCGGTATGAAAGGCCGGCGCTGCTCATTTTGGACGACCTCGGGGCGGAAAAACAAAGCGATTGGGCTGCCACCCTGCTCTATGCCCTACTGGACCGCCGCTATCGGGATATGAAAATAACTTTCATCACCTCAAACATGACCCTCGAGCAGATTGAGCAGCAGCTGGGCAGCCGCACGGCATCTCGCTTGTCAGAGTATGAGATTGTAAAAATCAAGATGCCGGATCACCGGAAAATATCAGTTATGCAGGAGGCTAAAATTGGCTGAAAGAACCTATTGCTCGATCGACCCCGGACTGGAAACCGGCATCTCGATCTATTCTTCAACGAGGCGGCTGCTGCAAACCGGAATTATCCGGTACTCCTCCTTCGCCGGGTACAAGGAGCAGCTGGTCATGATGCGCAACCGGTGGCAGATCGAGGTTGCCCTGATCGAGGCCTACTGGCCAATGGGCAAGCATTTCCGCAACGCCTCGAAAGTGGAGGTCCAGGTGGCTGCGTGCAAGGAGGCCTTCCCGGATCACCTTCTTGTCCATACCGCCCAGTGGAATCCTCACGCCATAAGCGAGCGGATGAAGAAGGCCATGGCTGAAAGCGTTTTCGAGTGCAAATTCACCAACGGGCATGTCGTTGACAGCGTCCTGATGGGCAAATGGCTCTATGACCTGCTGCAGAATACGGCTCCTTTCCCCTGGGACTACATGCTGGAGCTTGGCAGGACCACGCACCGTTTCCCGCTGCGATCACAACTACGGAACATGCGGATCCAGCGGTTTGCGGCTGAAAAAGTTGCACTTTAGGGCTGTTCTGATGATCTGGCAAGAGCTCATTCATCCAGCCCTGTTTGCTCTCATTGTGGCAACCGGATTCTTTGATGCCGTGATGGACGCCATCACCATCCAGAGGATTCACATGGGCTACTCTCCACTGAGGGATACCTGGCACATCTGCAAACACCTGGTCCGTTCCGGGCTCGTGCTTGTGGGTATGCTGCTGCCGCAAGGCTGGGCGTGGGATCCTGCAGCTGCCAGGATTGTGTTTGTTTCCGGACTGGTTACCGGCCGGCTGGTTTGGGATGTGACCTACCGCAATTCCTGGCGGTGGTTCCGGCTGGATGAAACCATCAAGATCAGAACGGGCTGGAAGTGGCTCGACAAATTTTTGGGATTTCACTGGTGAGGCGGATATGACAAAAAACAGCAAATGCAAACTGGCCATTGCTGCCCTGATCATCCTGGATATCCTGCTATTGCGGGTGTTTTGCGCAATTGGCGCCGAGAAATTCTCATTTTTCCCGGTCGCCGGCGATTCGGTCAAGCTGCAATGGCAGGCGAACACCGAATCAGACCTTGACGGGTACAAGATCCACTTCCAGGGACCCGGGTGTAAAGGTTTTAAATCAGTGGGCCCGGATACCATCACTGTTGTCCAACTGCCTCTGACCTATTTCTACGAGCAGGTGCAGTTCTGGATGACCGCCCTGGATGTCTCTGGCAATGAGAGCGCACCCAGCGACACCATCTCCACTATCCTCTGCAAAGAGGGGCCCCGGCTTGTCGGAGATATGGACGGATCAGGCAGTGTGAACCTCATTGACAAAATGCTGTTTTTCGTGAGTTCAGGATCCTCACGCGGGGGATTGCGCTTCTCGGAAAAGGCCGATCTGAACGGAGACGGAACCGTGAATCTGATCGATAAGATGGTGATGAACAGAAACGCAGGAGCCCAACGATGAACATCCTGAAGAAACTTCTTTCCACATCGGTACAGCAAAAGACCATCGGTGATATTATCGCCGTCCGGATCACTGCAGAGACTCCGGCGCCGCTTCATGGGATCGGCTTTAATCTTCACTGGTCCAGCGTGCTTGAGTATGTCTCTGACAGCATCAGCTGGGGTGACCTGTTTACAGGCAGCGACGATGTCTGCAATCCACGGGAGGATGGTTTTTACATCGAGCGGGCCCTGACGCCGGACAAAGCTGCAACACCAGCCGGAACATACACCATCTGCACCCTGCAGTTCAAGGCAATCGCTACAGGCCCGGCAGAAATCACCCTGTCCGATTTGCTAGCGACCCGGTACCGGGAGGACGCTTCCATCGAGCAGTACGCCACCGAGCCGGTCCCGGCCTCGCTTGAGGTTGTGATGGCCGAGCCCTCAGGCAAGGTCATCGTTCGAGTGGAGATCCTGTGAGCGAACCGAAAGAATATCTGCTGCTGAAAGCATATCTCTGCGGCCTCCGCATGGGCTATCACATGAAAGCAAGGGATGCAGCCCGGCAGGAAGCAGCCGAGCGCCTGGCAAAACAGCTGAAACCGGATCCGGAAAAGGAGGCGAGGATGGCCCGGATTTTCGCATGGGCCAGGGGTGAGGTATTAAGATCATCCTGACGGTAAAGGTGAAATAGAGAATAGCCGAATATGGCTGTGGAGAATTGATGGCGATACTTGTATTGGGGATGGAAGACGGGCAGGAAATCTCGGTGCCGTACACTTTCGAAGAGGACCCGGAGGCTGACCTTGCTGCGCAAATGGCGCTCAAGCTCTTCAAGCAGGATATTGTATATGCAGCCATTGAGCCCATGCCTCTGTGTAAGGATTTCGACTTGTTGACTTTAAAAGAGGTAGAGCGCCAAATGGTCAAGGCCGCTCTCGAGCGCTGCAGCTGGTGTCAGAAGGACGCTGCCGCACTCCTTGGACTATCAGCGCGGCAGATCCATTCCAAGATCGACAAATACAAACTCAATCCGCCGGTTAAGGTGGGGTGGAGAAAGGTACGATAGTAGCCCATGAGCAAAACAATAAACCAGAAATTCAGAAATCGCATCATCAGCTATGGTGATGAACCGGTTGATCAGATCATGTTCAATCCCAACAACTGGCGTATTCATCCGAAGGCTCAGCAGGAAGCACTGACCGGCGTCCTCGAGGAAATCGGGTGGGTCCAGAACGTAATCATCAACAAACACACCGGCCACCTGGTGGACGGGCACCTGCGCGTGCAGCTGGCTGACCGGGCTGGAGAGCGGACTGTGCCCGTGACCTATGTCGACCTGAGTGAAGCTGAAGAGATCGCCGTTCTGGCCACGATCGACCCGATCGCACAGCTGGCCGCAACGGACAAGGAAAAGCTGGATGCTGTGCTACATGATATCCATGTCGATGATGCCCGTATCCAGCAGATGCTGGCGGAGCTGGCAAAACTGGAAGGTCTCTACCAGATTCCCGAATCAAAGGATGCAGAACCCCGGCTGGACCAGGCCGAAGAATTGCGCGACAAATGGGGTGTGGAAACCGGCCAGCTCTGGCAGCTCGAAGGTCATCGTCTTCTGTGCGGGGACAGCACAAAGCCTGACGATGTAGCCCGGGTGCTCAAAGGCGAGAAACCGCTATTGATGGTGACCGATCCCCCGTATGGCGTCGAATATGATCCTGCCTGGCGCGAGCGTGCAGGCTTGAGCACTCACACCGGCAAGATGGGCAAGGTCGTCAATGACGACATCGTCGACTGGTCGGCTGCCTGGAGGCTCTTCGAAGGCGATGTCGCTTATATCTGGCACGCCGGCCGCCATGCCAGTGAAGTGCAGAAATCGCTCGAGAGCGTAGGCTTTGAAATTAGGTGCCAGATCATCTGGGCCAAGGACCGGTTTGCATTATCCCGCGGGCATTACCACTGGCAGCATGAACCGTGCTGGTATGCTTTCCGGAAAGGGAGCAACGGGCACTGGATTGGCGACCACAAACAGAATACGCTCTGGACCATTCCCGCCAGGGAAGACAGCGGCCATGGCCATGGAACACAAAAACCGCTGGAATGCATGGCCCGTCCGATCCGGAACCACAGCAGCGATTATGTCTATGAGCCCTTCTCCGGATCCGGCACGACAATCATCGCCTGCGAGAATCTCGGACGGAAGTGCCGCGCAATCGAAATCAGTCCCCCATATGTCGCTGTGGCACTCCAACGATGGGCGGATACGACAGGCAAGACCCCGGAAAAAATCGACTAAACGGTATATACAATGGCTTATCGCAAGGAAGATGTCATCAAAGCCCTGGATGCGAGCATGGGCGCAGTATATTTGGCTGCAGAACGGCTGGGTTGTTCGCACACAACGATCCTGGCATGGGTTAAACGGTCGCCGGATGTAGCAGCAGTCCGGGACAAATGGCGCGGCAAGCTTATCGACCGGGCCGAGATCGCCCTGTATGAGAAGGTCCAGATGAAGGACAACTGGGCGATCGGCTTTGCCCTGGCCAAGCTGGGCCGTGATCGCGGCTATATCGAGCGGCAGCAGCACGAAATCGATGGAAATCTGGCATCGCCAACGACTTATGCTGAATGGATACAGATTGAGACCGAGCGGAACAAGAAGAAATCCACTTGAATACCGGGACGACTGGAATGCGTGGATCCGTGACATCCTTGGGGTCAGGCTTGACCGCAAGCAGCGCGGTATTGTAGATAGTGTCCAGTTCAACCGCCGCACCTCGGTCAGGTCCGGGCACTCTCGCGGGAAAGATTATTCAGCGGCCTGTATATCATTGGCCTTCCTGTTCAATCACTACCCGTCGAAAGTAATCAATACCGCTCCAACCGGCCGGCAGGTAAACTCGATCATGATGTCCGAGATCGGCAAGCTCCACCGCAACGCCCGGGTTCCGCTTGGCGGCGAGCTGCTGTCCGGTCTGATTCGCATGAACACCGAGGACTGGTTTCTAATCGGCTTCAAGGCCGGCGACAAGGAGACGGAGGCCTGGACCGGCTTTCACTCGCCCAATATCCTGGTGGTTGTAACCGAGGCCTCAGGTATTGCCCAGGAGACCTTTGACGCCATAGACGGGGTTTTAACCGGAACGCTTTCACGGCTCCTGATTGTGTTTAATCCCAACAGGACCATTGGCGAAGCGTTCCAGAGCGCAAGGTCTCCTCTATACTCCAAACACAAACTGTCCTGCCTGCAGGCGCCCAATGTCAGGGCAAGGAAGATCCTTATCCCCGGTCAGGTCGACTATGAGTGGGTGGCTGAAAAGCTGCAGAAGCCAGGCTGGGTGACCCGGATCTCTGCTGAAGAGGCTGACCCGGTCGGGTTGCATGATTTCCGCTTTGAGGGCCAGTGGTATCGCCCAGGGGATCTGTTCCTGGTAAAGGTCATGGGTGAGTTCCCGCGGGAAGGCGAGGATCAGCTTTTTCCCCTCTCCTGGATCGAAGCGGCAAACCAGCGGTGGCTTGAGATAAAACCGGAAAATGCCAGTGGCGAGCTTTTGCTCGGCTGTGATATTGCCGGCATGGGGCGTGATGTGACGGTATTCGCCCCCAGACGCCAGGACTATATCGCCCAGCTGCAGGTTTACAGCAAGGCTGATCACATGGTAAGCGCGGGCAAGATTAAAAACGCGATCGCTCATGACGGAACGGCATTTATTGATACGATCGGCGAAGGCGCCGGTGTGCACAGCCGTCTGGCCGAGCAGGAAGTACACTCTGTGTCCGCGAAATTCAGCGAAAGCGCCGAGGGGGTCAAGGACGCGACCGGGGAGCGTGAGTTTCTAAACATGCGCGCGGTCTGTTACTGGCTGCTGCGTGATGCCCTGGATCCACGGCTGGGTGGGAAACTTGCCCTGCCGCCAGATGATGAGCTTACGCAGGAGCTGACTGAAATTCACTGGACCGTACAGTCCAACGGCAAGATCAAGATCGAGCCGAAAGAGGATATCAAGGCGCGCATAGGCAGGAGCCCGGACAAGTCCGATGCTGTGGCACTGACGTACTGGCCCTGGAGGGCCGGCCAATGGGATGGAATTTCTGTTAAAAACAAGAGGTGATCATACCATGAATTTGCAGTTTTGGAAGAGCAAGGCCCCGGCTGGAAGAACAACCACGCGCACCACTTTCCGCCGGGCTCAGACGATCGATCCATGGCAGAGAGAGGTAATCAGCCGGCTCTCAGGCGCCATCGAAGTACGTGGCAGCCTGGATTTGTATGATCTGATGAGGGAGGTTTCGCCGGTGCTGGATGTGGCGATCATTAAACTTGTTCAGCTGATCGGGGACTTTCGCCTTGATGCCATGGGCAACACCAGGGCCCAGGAAGTGCTGGAGGCTACCAAGAAACAGGTCCGGGTTGGATGGGTGGACAGCTCATTCAACTCGTTTATCACCCAGCTTGCCGATTCTGCCATTGCAAAAGGTTTCGGCATTGGTGAGCTGGTCCCGGATTCGTTGCTGAAAGGTGTTGACCGGCTAAAGGTAGCTCGGGCCAATGAATTCAGGTTCATGGTCGACGGCGATGGCAAGCTTTCTCTTGGCCAGATGGACCGCTACGGATTCAAGCCCGTAGAGATGGCCGACCAGTCGCTGATCTACTACCTCGCCTTCGATCTCCGTGATGGCCACCCCCAGGGAGTTTCCCTGCTTAACAGCCTGCCGGCAGTGGTCAAGACCATCATGCGGATCCAGCATGCGATTGATTCGACCGCATGGCGTGTCGGGGATCCGACATTTCTGATCCTGCAGATGGCCGGCGATGGCCAGAACGGAGATGATCTGAAGGCTGATCTTGGCGCCAAAGCGGCAGACCTCCAGGAGGCGATGCTCACCAGAAAAGCCGGCGGGCTCATGGACCTGGGGTTCGGCTATGCCCCGAACGGCAAGCTGGAGGTCAAGGTCCTGGGCGGTGATGCCGAGCTGCCGGATCTGACTGTGCCGACCAAGATCACCATGGAGCAGATCGTCGCACGGACCGGACTGCCGCCCTTCATGTTCGGCCTGTCCTGGTCGACGACCGAGCGGATGGCCAAGGAGCAATCGGACATGCTGACCTCTGAGGTCTGGACGCGCCGATCGAGGCTGGATCCTATCATCGAGCGGGTATTCACGACCGCACTTGTACTCAATGGCCTGAACGGTGTAAAATGGCAACATGAATGGGATCCGGTCAACCTGCAGGATGACGAAAAGACCGCCCGGGCCCGGCTGCAGAATGCTACTGCCCAGGAAAAGGAGATCAACGCCCGTATCGCCCTCCTGGATGCGGGCCTGATTACCGCAGATGCCTTTGTCGAGTACCTGGTGGTAAATGGTATTGAATCAGAAGAATCGGTCAAGGCCGCCGGCGGGGTGGAGGCTATTGCAAAGAACTATCAGGACGCCAAGGGGACCCGGATTGCAGTGATGCTATCGAGGGCCGAATGATAACCGTTGATGAAACCCTCCGCCTGGAGTCTATACGCCGGGGGCTATTTGCTCCCCAGGATGATCTTTGCGGTTGCGGTGATGCACACCGGCTGCACAGGACCAAGGGGCCTTCCGTCAATGAACTCCTGTTTGCCTCCCGCAAGCACCGCAATCTGGAGATGGCCAAGGTCCACCGGGAGTTTTTCAAGGCACTGATGGACCGGACCTCCAAAGCCGAAGCTGAAATCCTCCGGATATTGGGGTTGCCATCGATAGAGGAGGTGCGCAGGGCGATCGTCATTGGGTACTCTCCTGAGGGTGGCGAACCCTTCCGCTATCAGGACACGATGTACTTGCGCCTCCGGGCAGTGGTAAAGGAATGGATGGAGGATCTGCTCAGCCCCGATTATGCCAGAACCGGTAAAGGGCTGACCGATGGGCTGGACTGGACCACAATCAAGTGGATTGTCATCCGGTTTCTGGCCATGGCCTTCGATGTCGAGGCGCGAAATCAATACGAGAAAATATCAGGAATCGCCGGCGAAAACGAGATCCTGACCATGATCATGCCGGATCCCAACAAGGAATACTTCAAGGCTATGATCCGGAAGGCAGGCACCCGGATCACAACCGAGCTTGCTGTAACCCGGCTGGACAAGGTCCGGGACATGCTCATCGATATGAGCTACAAGGGCCGATGGCCGATTGAAGTGGGCCGTAAGCTGCATGACATCATCGGCGAGGGCGCGGCCTGGTACTGGCAGCGCATCGCAAGATCCGAGGCAACATTGCCCGCGAACCCGCTTTTGACAAGATGGCCCAGGAGAACGGCTGCAAATACGAGGAGTGGGAAGCTGGCCCTGGCTGTTGCATGGTCTGCGCATGGTTTGACGGGAAAGTGTGGAAGGTAGGGGAAGGGCCACAGCCAGTGGCTGATAGCCACCCGCATTGCATGTGCGAGCGTATTGCCACCTACACCCGCGGAGGTCATTCCGGCGACCTGCAACCGCGGTGGACCCGGCCAACCCCCTACGATCAGCCTTGGAGTAAAGAGGAACTGCAGAGAATCCGTGAAGAGCTGCAGCCGACACAAGGCGGGACATTCCCATTGGAGGTCAAACCCTGATGCCATCCTACACCTGCACCATCTGTGGCAACAAGGTGACCTACCCGGCAGGAGATGAAGTCCTGCACCATGAGCGTCACTACGAATGCGCCCTGTGCTATACGGTCATACATTCCCGGCGCTTCCCCAAGCCAGCTCCAGGCAGCACGGTCATGTTTGGCCCGGCAGGCCCTGGGATAGGAGACTATCTTTTCAAAAACTTTGTGATGGCCCAGTTTTCCCGCATTCATCCCGGAGTTGAAATTTTGAATGTCACTGGCACCGCCAGAATAGCCTCTAAGATAGGAGCTGACCGGGTGTTCTGGGCCGACAACGCCGGTCCACTGAATCCCGCACCGGCAGGTGCAATCCCTTACATCCTGACCAACGAAGTGCATGCCTTTGTCAAGGACGGCTACTGGCCGCGGCTGTGGTTTGATCCGCAGGAGTATGATCTGCCTCGAGGGGTGGACCTGCGCAATTCAGTGGTTGTGAACTTGCGCAATATACCCCGCTGTGATCCCAAAAACGTCACAGACCTTGAGGCCGACAATCTATACAAGATCCTTGTCCATCTCAAAGCCCGCGGGGAGGTTGACCGGATCATCCTTATGGGAAATGACGCTCCGCTGTCCATGACCTGGCTGCCGGAGTTTGCACTCGATCTGCGCAACAAGCTCACTCTGCCGGAAATCGCCTGGCTCTGCCGGCGCTCGTTGTTCACAGTTGGCAAGGACTCCGGGATCCTGCATATTGCAGCGGCGGCCGGCGGCTATGTGATAGGGTGGGGATATAAGGTGAGCCAATGGCGGCCACTGGCACCAGAGAGGCGGGTAACCGCTATAATGGAGCATCCAAGCTACAAACACAAGCTGGCGGAGGCAATTGAGATTCTTGTAACTCGCAGACGCATTTGCAAGGTACAGTATTTGCCTGAAGGACTTACAAGGTAGGCAAAAATAGCAAGAAATTCGACCCGTCGGTAGACGATCCGTTGGGATTTTTCGGGACAGTTGTGCTGAAGCTGCAGTCGGGATCGGTGTGCTCGGTGCAAATTCCCCGGCAATTACTGCATATTGAAGTGATTACTAATGCTGAATGGGAAAAACGAGTTGTAATAATATAATAAACAATAACTAATAATGTTAAAATAACTACTTATTAATAAAATACCCGTAAAAGCTATTTTGTTGAGAATCAATTTTACTATAATTGGATATACTTTTTTCTTGCTTTTATTGGCAAGATAGGATATATTGAAGTTATGTGATAAAGGTTTCTATAAAATGTGTGGGAGGGGTTATGTACGAACTGGTGTAGGCCCATTGTAGTAATAATGGGCCTTTTTACTTGGAAGAGAAAAGCGGGAATTGGCTAAGGATAAATGCGGAGGCAGGAAACGGTTGAGCATGGGACCATCGACTTTTAAGGAAACAATTACCATAAGTATTTTGGAGACATTCAAGGGCGGGATTATTAAGTTTTTTTTTGGCAGCGTTGGAGGGGCGATTGCTATTTTTTTATTGGCAAAAAATGCCCTTGGAGTACCACTTGTTAAATCAATTTACTATGGTATAATCGGTTTATTGATTGTTTTCTCAATGAGATTTGGGCTACGAAGTTTAAATAACATTTCGATCTTTCTTCATAATACGCGGAGAGAAATTAAATACGGGGAAGCAATTATTTTTCTGAAAAATGCGTTTGCGAAAGTACATTCACTCAGAAAAAAAGAAAATCCAAGTTCTCGTCAAATACTGGAAACACTTATTTTTGTTTGCGATCAATTAAGAGAATTGTTCAACTATAAGAGTATTAATAACTATTCTGTATCAATAAAAGTAACAGGTGATAGTAATATTAATATCGGAGCGATGAATGCTCGTGTATACAATCTGTGCCGAGACTCTTACAGTTTTGAGAGAGATACTGATAGATATAAGGAAATTCATCATACAATAGTGGGAAATTCTGCCTTTCATGATATTTTGGTAAGTGCTACAGATCCTAAAATTAGCAAACATTACTACATTAATGGTGATATTCCAAAATCAATCAAATCCGGCATTTATAAAAATACTAGCATAGACGCACATTATGATAAAATCCTTCCTTATAAGAGCGAGCTAGTTGTACCAATTGTACCATGTGACCAAGAAGATGCAAATTCTTTTACACTTATAGGATTTTTATGTGTTGATTGCAGCAGTACAAATGGCTTTGAAGAAAAATACGATAGTGCTTGCATTGAAGGCGTTGCTGACGGTATCTATGATGTCCTTAATTCGATTTTATTATTAAAAAGGGAGAATCATGCCGATTAAAAAAGAAAATGAAGTCGGTTTGGTTATAAAGTTTAAAGATAATCAAACTCTCACTGTTCAAAAAGTACAAACCAGAGCTGAGCTACAGAAGAGAAAAAGAAAAAACAGGAAGCGAAAAGGGAATTATAGAGAAGTGTCAATTCAGGTATTTAATACGACAGTCCTCGATTCATTGGCACAAGTAGAAAAGCAAATTCGAACAGAACGATCTCCGTCAAGGGCTACCTGTGGTGCCAAGATCAGGCAGATATTTGAGGGGGTTGGGGCAGCGTTAGCCAGGTAAAAGAAATCCAACTTTTGCTTAATGGGGATTTTATCCCTTACGGCTGTCTTCCTGTTTCTTATATTACGATTGAAATGGAGTAAGAAGTCCCTTTCTTCTGCGCCTATTCCGGTTAGCGCAGCCAAGCGCCCGGTCAATCCCACTCTGATCGGGCGTTTTTTTTATCAATTCCGCAAATTTCCTTGATTTTACGGAGAATATTATTACATTAGTAAAATTTCTCAGCGCTTCTGAACGGCAGCGGAAATGCATCAGATAGATACCTGGGAGGGGACATGGAGGAAATTGGAGGCTCAGTCATTTAAGGATGGCTGAGCTTTTTTTTATGCAGAAGGTAGCTTATTATTGATATTCGTAAAAATACAAAATCAAAGCAATCTTCATTTTCTCCTGATCAGTTCTTTTAATCTGATAATCATTAACGAAGGACTCTTGAAATGAAAGCAATCCAGTATTATAATGTAAAGTCTATTTTTTCGTCAAATAAGAATCCGATAGAAATAAAGAGCCAATCTACGAGCTTCTACATAGCAGATCAATTGAATCGACCTTACATAGAGCCAAATTTTAAGAAGATAGTATTTGATGACGAGAAACCTACATTATTACTTGTTTCTGCAATAGGAGCAACAGGGAAAACTACCCTGGCTGAAAAATTATCAGCTGACACATCTTTGCCTATTCTTGACCTAAGCAAGCATCAACCTGTAGCTGCAAATACTCTGACAGGGATTTTAACTGAATCGTTTGATTTAAGTAATATCGGCGATGTCCTAAAGGGATTAGCCGTCGGTAGATTTGGTGTGATAATTGATGGCATAGATGAAGGACGTTCAAAAACTACTGAAAAGGGTTTTGAAGCTTTCCTTGATGATATTGCTAAATTATGCAACGGCGCAACATGCACTACTTTTATTTTGCTGGGAAGGACACAAATTCTTGATGACTGTTGGTTCTACTTGACAGAGAAAGGTATCTCGACGGCATTGATTACTATTTTGCCTTTTACAACTGAGGGGGCCAAACAATATATCGATTCATTTACTCAGATGCAGCATTCCCAATATGCTGAGCAGTATTGTGAAGCGCGGAATAAGATAATGGAAAAGTTGACCAAACAATTCATCGGAGATTTAAAGGCGCAGGAAGAAGAATTCATGTCTTTCATTGGCTATCCGCCTGTGCTCGATGCTATAGTTACTTTACTGACACAAGAACATAATTATCATAAATTAATATCAAGAATATTAAATGACGAAAGCGAAAATTTCGAAATCTCACTGCTTTATGGAATTGCTGATTATATACTTAAGCGTGAGCGAGAGGAGAAAGTGCTGCCTAATATTGTCGTACCGCTTATTGAAGCTGCGGGGGGGCCACAAAATACTGATAACATAGAAACAAAGTTTGATAATGAGGAACAAGCAATAAGATTAATAGCACATTGTTTGGGCAGAAAGGTATCTATAAAGGTTTTTAACGATCCAAATTTGGATGAAAAATATGAAGAACATTTGTCTACTTTTATTTGTGAGCATCCATTCATTACTGGCAATAATTTCAGGAATGCCGTCTTTGAAGCAATGGTATTGGCTACATTAATATCATCCAATAATTCTGAATGGCTTGACCTTGTGAATGAATATCTTTTCTCGCATAAACATAGCTATCACCTAATTTATATGATGCAATTTCTGCTCAAAGATAGACAAATACCTATTAAATCGCTTTATGCCTTGCTCGGAGCAGCGATGGAATTTAAATCTCTAGATTCAAGCGTAGAACTCCGTGTCGTTGGAATGGCTTGTGATATAGAAGTTGTCGATGAAGCTAACGCCGATATCGAAATCCAGATCGAGATCATTCGGGATTCAGACAAATCTATTATTAACGAATTTAATTTCTCAAGCACAATCTCACTGGATTCTACCTTATATCTAGGCAGCCGCATTTCTGGTGCATTTATTGATGTGCCGTGTAATATTAGAATTGCTTCAGACGCGGAAATCGAATTGACGGCGCCATTAGAAATTAATGCAAGGTGCATTGACATTTTCGCTAACTCATTATCTATTAAGAAAATAAAAAGCGCAACCCCAAATGAAGGTGTACTTTTCACTTGTGATAGATTAAATGCACAATTAAAAAATATCATTTCCAACGGGATTCCGTTGACTTTTTTAGTACGCGAAAGAGATGGCATTTATTTTCCCGCGATACAATATGTAATGACTTTACCTTCTCTGCCCTCTGATCCAATGATACGCGAAAAATATTTTCGCTTGAGAAGAATCTTAATGGAATTCCGCTCTCACAGCAGAGGCACATTAGCAAAATTTAAACCAAAAATTGAACATGAAAGGGTTCTTAAAGGCGAAATAGGTCGGAAAGTATTAAGTTCTTTAATAAAAAATAAAATTTTGCGACCTCTAGATAAGCACTATATCTTAGATATTGACGAGATAAGCAATCATATGGGCATTTCTTGGCAATCTCTTCGCAAAGGAGAAATGCCACAGAAGCTAATAGAATATCTGAAAGGAATCGAATGAAATATCTATAAATTAGGTTTCAACGAAATAAGTATGCTTTGCCCAAGGATGATAATGATAGGTTTAGGCGCGACCAGGCGCCCGGTCTCCCCGATCGGGCGCTTTTTAATTAGCCTTCGGCAGGCTCCCGGCTGTCAATTTCGCTTCATCTTCACCCGCTAGCAGCAGATCCCACATTTTCTCAACGTTCATGTCTTTTCCGGTATTTTCTACTTTTAGGTATTCATCGATGATCGCCATTTGGTATTCCCTCGGGATTTTGTCCATCCTCCGAATAAATGGAATCCAGTATTCGACCGCAGGGTCGTCATCTGGGAGATCGTCTTCTTCAATCATACAAAACCTCCTTTCACGGTTATACTTCTAAGATAATCCGCCAGAAATAAAAATCAAGGGAACATATCGCTTCAGAATTACGATGCTATGGCGATGAAAATGAAAATAGATAACTTCCGCAAAAACTCTTGTTTTTGTGTATAATATTATTAAATTGATCCATTATTCTCCGGTTCTTCGGCCAAATGGCAACAGATCAGAGAAATACACGGGAGGGGATATGGTGGGAAATTGGAGGCTCAGTCATCGAGTGATGATTGGGCTTTTTTATTAACATTTTATTGTTGTGATTGAATTGCAATGAAGCTAATATTTAGCACTCATGACAAACAAATGGTGCAGATGAATGAAAATCGATTTAAACAACTTCCAGTTTCGTTCAACAGACCATGTCCGTTATGTTAATGGAGCTGATGTCTCAGGGCATCAAAAAGGCAATAATCGCCTTGTTGAAATAAAAGGACTTTCAGAAATAGATGATATATATTGGGTCACAATTTACAATCTTGATGGAAGCCACCCGTATTGGCAGGATAATAAGCAAATGGCTCCTAAGAGAATGCACATTTCCAAACGCATAGAATCTGTGATTGAACTTAAAGGATTAAGCACAGACTCTTACGATCTTGATTACGAGAACTATGGCCTAACTATCATCTTAAAAAATAACGATGTAGAAAAAGTAGTTTTGCATATGTATGATCGACATATTGACATTGAATACTGGAGATAATTTAAAAGCCGCATCAGAATATTAGAAAAAACAAGGGCGGACCAATCATTATATATCATTAATCTTAAGAGCACTAAGCAATTTTTATGCTATCTCATTAAAAAAAAAGGCAAAATTGTGATAGAGCTGCAGGATATTGAGCTGGGGAGCATATATGGTCAACTGCTCGTTCGATTAGAGAGAGCAGTCAGTTCCGAGGAAATATTAAACATTTATAATAACTTCCCAGAAAAGAATAATCCACTTCTGCATGCGCTTACAGGAGGACAATTTAATACAAAGTATCCAGGAGGGGATGAAGCCCTGCCAATTTTTATCAAGGGTGCTAGCATGGGGATAAGATTCCCTAGAGAGAATTGGAATGTCACTTATGTAGATTCCATTGGTAAGTGTATCTCACAAATTCTTTTTTTGTCAAAACTCAAATCTGGGGATCTCTTTTTCCGGCTTTTCTCGTTAGCATATGTATATGCGTCTGCTGTTATATTTAAAATGCCTGCTAGTGCTAGCGACTCCTACCCATTGAGAGGATCTATATCTGCTGGCTGCGGCACAGTAGCGAATGAATTCTACCACCAGTTTTACTCAAACACTTCACTTATTCAAGTATTTGTTCTTGCTGATTATTTTACAGCAGCAAGAGTATTTCACTGGGGAGGCATTCACTCAGAAGCGAGTAGGTATTTGGATTGGGCTAAGCAAATCCATTGTTCACTAAAAAACATAAATGTTGCAGGTAAAGAAGCTAACGAATACAGCCTTGAAGAAATTGCAAACCTTGGAATGGAGCGACATATCAAGACTTATCTGAAAGTGCTGCCGTTAGCTATTAATGGTAAATTTGACATCAGCGATGAAGAATTTGCCTTTTTCTGCCAGCATGTCCTTCCCAGATAGTAAGTAAAAAACAATGATTACTCTTTCTAAAATAGGAAATAAAATCATATGGCAAAAAGAGACAAGTTTCTGTAATTTCTTTTATCAGGCATGAAAAACCCGAGTTCCGACAGTTGCAGGGTAAAACAGATAAGGATTGAACCCTATTTTACAGTTATATAGATGTTATTTTTCGGAACTATAGAGACTATAAATTAATTTGTGTAAATTAACAGGATCAGACTAAGTCGCAATTCGGAACCAAGCAAACTTCAGTGTCTGAGCCCGCGCTCCACTTGGGCAGAACAATGCTGTCAAAATAATACGCTCCCTGCGGGGGCTACTGGTCAGCGCCGCGATTAGGATAGTAAAAAAGCGAATTCTACTAATAGGTAAAAAATGTTAACTTTGTCACCTATGAATATCAAACAAATTGGAAAACATATCTACCAATTATTAACAATTGTATTCCCCATTCTCCTGGGATACTTTCTTATTAATTATTGGCAAATTAGCGAGGAGAAGAGAAAAAAAGAAGCGCATTTAGCCGAGCTGGAGTACGAACTTACAATGCGAAAGGGCATGTTGCAGAATATAATTGCAGATGGTAAAATAATTTATTCATCTGGAGATTCAGCAGAGATTGAAATTGCAAAGTATGAAGCAGCCATCCACGGTTCAGATCGTTCGCCAGTTGTATTGAGAAAGTTTAAATCGTACTCATTAAAAGAGCTAATATTGGAATTCTCCTTAGAAATTAATTCTCAAGACAAGGACAGAATCTACCAACAACTAGAGTTGGTTGATTTTATTTCTCAATATAAAACACCGAACAAACACATCGAGCCTGTCATTAAAAGAACAATTACTTATACAGTAGATATGGGTAAAAAAGGAGAAACAACTGAAAACCAGAAAGAAGTAAAATATGACCGGTTGTTCTACAAAGTATATGGCTTCGAAGATAAAATCAAAATAATCTTTAACAAATTTTAATTATTTTTATAATATTGGAAATTGAATTAGAAGCAAACTAACGAAAATGTGTCAATATTAATTGAAACATCATTCCTGAAAACAAAACTCAAATTGCTTAAGACTTGTTGTGAAATTAATATATGGTTTAGGTTGAGCCCCTAACGAATAAGAGTTCAACGAATAAGCGTTCAAGCGAGTGTTGTTGGCGATTCTGTGCCGAGGGGCTAGCCCTCGTCCCAGCCTCGCAATAGAGCTGCGCGATTTAATACCCCAGAGCAGCATCGACGTCATGAGACCTCTGCTTTGCCGCATCAAGCTCGGGGCTCGCCCCTCGGACGCGGCGCCCGCCACCGGAAATGTAGAATAGCCTACCGCGATTCAACTGTTGGGATGACTTTGTATAATGATAGCGTCGAAGACTTGCTGCCGTGCTTTTGTGTCCAAGTCGAGCGATTGGCAACGACGCGAACTTTAGTGGGAGCCGAATCATGAGAAACTACGCCTACTCGGAACCCCTGTCTCGTTTCCGGGAGGAACTCTCCCTCAACACCATCTTTGATCGAGTTGAGACAGGGTACTTCGATGCATTTGGCAAGCATCCTGGGCCGGGTGAGCGACGGTCATGGGAAAACTCATATCCTCGTTTGGTGGGGGCCCTTGCCTTGTTGCCAGAGGATACTGTCATCACTCTTGAGGAGCGGATGCCCATTGGCGGACCTAGAGCCGACGCGACCTTGTGCGGCACCAGTCCTGATGGGACAGAGTTCTTCGTCATAATCGAGTTAAAGGCCTGGTCGCAGGCAAGCGCAACATCAACCGACGATTTCCTCGTATCGGGCCTTGCGGGGGTTCACCAGCATCCAGCGATTCAGGTCAACTCCTACTGTACGACCATGCTTGACTACTACGCGGCGTTTCAGCAGGAGCGTGCACCGACGGTAGCGGGATGCGCATTCTGCTTTAATCTTGACACGAACTTGGAAGCAGATCTTGTCGGCGGTGTAATGGTTCAACGGAAAATGGACAAACGGGCGATTAAAAATAAGTTGGTACAAGAGCAGCTTTTTCGCCCTCACCCCTCCAGCTGTCGGTGCGAGGGGATTCGGGCGAAAAAGCTCTGGAATGGTTGATTAGAAAGTTCTTTTTTCTTCGTTCGCGAGCTTCCTGGAGTTTGCGATCTCGCTCTTTGAAAATCGTCTCGGCACGGCCTTCGATCTTATCATTGGGGGTGATGTAGCCGATCGCACTATGGAGTCGTTGGTAATTGTACTGGTGTATCCATTCAGCCACCCTATGCCGGGCATCTTCGATGCTGAGCAGACTCTGACGTCGGATGCATTCCGTCTTGATGCTTTTATGAAAGGATTCAATCTTGCCGTTGGACTGCGGATAACGCACAGAAGTCCGGATGTGTTTCATGGTATTGGCTTTGATGAACTCTTTAAAGTCTTTGGAGAGGAACTGCGAACCGTTGTCGCTGATCAGCGTCGGGTTCTCCTTCGGGAAGGTTTCCCGGGCTTTTTGCACCACCATCTGCACGTCATACTCTTGCATGTGCTGGCGAAGTTCGTGGTAGAGATTGAATCGTGAAAAGCCATCCAGAACGGAAATCAGAAATAGATAGGTGCCGCGATAATTCACATAAGAAATGTCCGTATGCCAATGCTGATGGGCTCGCAGGGGTTGTGTGAATCCTTTGTTCTTTCCTAACGGCTTGGTATTCCATTGGTTAAGCAGACCGGCTTGTTTCAAGATACGA
>JAKQLB010000228.1 GCA_029567375.1 Bacteroidota bacterium
GTATTCTGGCCCAATACCTATCAGCGATGCAGACGTTCTCTTGAGCGCCTTTGCAGAAGCTGATGGTCTTGAGGTTCGCAATAACTTCACTTTCCCAGCCAAGGGGAGGAAAGGCCTGCAGATTGACGAGACCAAGCCTGCAATCTTGGTTTCGAAAATTGGTCGCAGGCTTGACTCACGTAGCAGTACTTTCACAGGGTTAAAACTTGCTTCTGAAAAGTCGGTGACTTTCGAAGGTGTAGTCCTCACCATTGGTCAGGGCAGTAAGATGGTTGCTGTTAATATTGGCGAAATCGTGATCGATGGCATTTTTCTCGAAGCCCTTCTAAGCAAAGTACTGGAGAAATTCGAGCCTGATGCGCCTGTAACTTTAAGCTTCCGTAAAGCTTGCTTTTCTTCGGGCCACGATCTGAAAGATTTTGCGCAGAAACTTAATTTGGAACTGAAGCAAGGAGACATTGAACAGTGAGCGAGAAGATGCAAACTGTTGATTTTGGTGCTCCTGCAGATTTTGGCGCTTATGTTTTCAGGGTGGAGATTCCCGCCAGTCGAATAGAGCCAGTGATCATTATCGAGGATTACGGCTATCGTGGACTTGAAGGAGGAATTCCGCGCAGCGAAGAACGGGCCTTGCTAAAACGACCTGTCTGGTCAGCCATTGCTGAGACAGCTCGGCGTGAATTCAACGAGCGCCTAAAAGCTGCAAAGGTAACCACCGGCCGGTGGCACACCGGTACGAATTTAGTAGATCGGCTACTTGGCAAAGAACTGTGTGTGCTCGCATGGTCTGCTGAATCTGCAACCCCAGAGCAAATAAGTGTCATTTGCAGCAAATGGGCTGCGTTGCGACCCGAGGAACGCTGGTGGTTATTCGCGATGACAGTGGCTGAGGCCGGATTGCCAGAGGATACTCAACGTGGCTGGCGGCGCGCTTTATTCTACGCTCTCTCTGATGGCGAAAAAGCGACAATCGGGCGCAAACGCGCTCCTCGTCCGTCTGAGCAAGACCTATTTAGCCTTCCCCTTTTCGAGGATCCCCAATGACCACTCCTGTTATCCCTTTTTCTCTCAAAGACGAACCTGCTCTCATTGAAAAATTATTACCAGTCCAGAAACTATCTGCTGAAGCTTATAAGGAGCAGATGGCTGGAAGTGGGAAAACCCTTACAGCCCTCGGCAATTATTGGAAAGGCCGTAAGCCGCTCATCCTTGCAAAAGCCTGTGTACTAGGATGTTTACTGCCTGCTACTCAGAATTCGGCGCGCGATTTGGAGATTTTTGAAAAATTGATGGCTGTGGATGATGAATCATTCGCAATTCGTGCTAAGCGCCGGCCAAAGCCCAAAGAGATTCTATCCAATCTCTCGATTGCCCGGATCGGTGACTATTTTTTCTCCGAACCTGATGGCATATTACCTCTTTCCTCACCGGTCGACATGGATGATCCTAAATATACGGGTGTACGAGTTACATGGCGTGAAGACCTCACGGAATTGGAACGCAGACGATTGGAAGCGCAGCTGCTGCCAAAAGGACCGTATCGGGAACGGGTTGAGCAATCGCGTCGTCCTGAGGAGGTCTTGGAGAACGTACATGATCATATATGGGAGGCGGTGAATGCTCACCTTGGCACGAATGCTCGTTCGTTTCCTGAGTTAGTTGAGCAACTCGGAGTTATGCGATTTGGGCATAGACCAAAAGTAGCTGATACATTTTGTGGTTCGGGGCAGATCCCCTTCGAAGCTGCACGATTAGGCTGCGATGTTTTTGCATCGGACCTCAATCCTATTGCCTGTATGCTTACTTGGGGGGCGTTTAACATCGTTGGCGGTACATCAGAAGACAGGGAAATACTTAGCCGGCAGCAAAAAGAGCTTACGGCATCGATACAAATGGAAATAAATCGGCTTGGGATCGAAAATGATGGCAAAGGCTGGAGAGCAAAGGCTTATCTTTATTGTGTTGAAGTGCGCTGTCCGCAGACTGGATGGAGAGTTCCATTAATTCCCTCCCTGATCATAAGCAAAGGTTATCGTGTTATCGCGGAATTGGTCCCCGATCCTATAAACCAACGTTATGATATTGGCATCCGTAGTGGCGTATCAGAAGCGGAGATGCAAGCAGCAGAACAAGGCACAATTTGTTCTGATGGCCGCAGTCAGGATCCTTACATGATCCACAGTGTGAACGGCGTCGAATATCGCACCAAGATTTCAACTTTACGAGGAGACTACAAAAGGCTGGATGGGACATCTGGAAATCGGCTGCGATTCTGGGAGAAGCTTGATTTTATGCCTCGGCCTGATGATGTCTATCAGGAGCGGCTATATTGTATTCAGTGGATGCGGACAAAAAAGGATAGTAAAAAAGAAGAGTATGAGTTCCGATCTGTGACAGAAGAAGATTTGGTTCGTGAAAAGATTGCTGAAGATTACATCGCCAATCACCTCCGGGATTGGCAAGATAAGGGCTGGATTCCGGATATGCGAATCGAGCCGGGAGACGAGACGACCCGTTTGTATCGAGAACGTGGCTGGACATATTGGCACCATCTGTGGAATGCGAGGCAGCTATTGATTCTCGGCTTGACTCGTAGCCTGATTACATCTGAGGAATTGATGGTCATTTTTGCTGGAATTTTAAATTATTCAAGTAAATTAACTATATGGGCAACAAGCGGTTCACGCATATCAAAGGATGGATCAGGCAAGCAAATTGGAGGGGCAAGTAACGGCTCTGTAAATGTATTTTATAATCAAGCATTGAATACAATTTTTAATTACGGCAACCGATCATCCTCTGACTTATTTGCGCTCTTTGATAAAAAATTAAAAAACTATCCTTTAGCAGTTGGAGGTACTGTTAAGTGCGCAAATGCCACTGAAACGTCTTCCATAAATGACATCTTCATTACTGATCCGCCATACGGAGATGCTGTTCGATATGAAGAAATATTTGAATTCTTCATTGCGTGGCTGCGAAGAAATCCACCTCCCAAATATGCAAATTGGATCTGGGACAGTCGTCGTGCTTTGGCCATAAAGGGTGAAGATGAAAACTTCCGCCGCAATATGGTGGCGGCATACAAAAAAATGACAGCATCCATGCCTGATAACGGAATCCAAGTGATCATGTTCACACATCAATCAGGCGCGATTTGGGCGGACATGGCAAATATAGTCTGGGCCGCTGGCTTACAAGTAACTGCAGCTTGGTATGTCGTTACCGAAACTGATAGCGTGCTTCGCGAGGGTAGCTATGTGAAAGGTACGGTCTTGCTAGTCTGCCGTAAGCGCTTGGGAGAACAAAAAACTACAAGCGATGATCTTGCTTGGGAGATAAAAGAGGAGGTCGAATCGCAGGTGCAAGCCTTAACTGGGCTCAACCAAAGCGCCAAGGGCCTATATCGCGACGAGAATGTTTTCGAAGATGCAGACATTCAGATGGCCGGGTACGCTGCTGCTCTACGTACACTGACAAGGTATGGAATCATTGATGGACGCGACATGACTGTTGAGGCTATCCGCCCGCGAATTAAAGGTGAAATAACATTTGTTGATGGTCTGATAGGATTCGCTGTAGACACCGCCAACCAATGTCTGGTACCACAAGGCATCGAGAAGAGATTTTGGGACAGACTTTCAGGTGCTGAACGCTTTTATCTTAAAATGCTTGACATGGAAGCCCGTGGTGCCAAGACATTGGATAATTACCAGAATTTCGCCAAGGCCTTTAAGGTAGGCAATTTTCGCAGTTTTATGGGTGATCAGCGAGCCAATCATGCTCAGCTAAAAAGCGCTGTTGAATTCGAACGCTCAGAGATGAATGAGAGTTCTGAATTCTATCAATCGGTTTTGCGCGCAGTGCTCTATGCGATGATGGAATTGGTCAACAATATTGATGGTGATCAGGTGCTCGCCCATTTGATGCTCAATATTCCGAACTGGTATGGAGATTCGACCCAGCGTGAAATAGCTATTGAACTGGCAGGCTTTCTCGCCAAACAACTTGAAGTGATCAGACCTGAAGAGGCAGCGGCTGCACGCGTTCTTCGCGATTTGATAAAAAACCAGCGAGTTGGATAGGAACCTCCAATGCCAATGATTACACGTTTTTCATCTCGCCGCCAGCGTCTGGACCATGCTTTTCTGGCTGAACGATTACAAGGCGCAAAAGTATACAAACGGATAGCTGGCTATTTCCGCAGTTCCATTTTCGAGCTTGTGGGTGAAGAAATTGGTTCCATTCCAAAAGTTCGAATCGTCTGCAATAGTGAACTGGATGCAGCTGATGTGGTTATATCCCAACATGTCCGTGAAACCGCGCTCAAGGAACGCTGGAATGAGGTTTCACCTGAAGTAGAAGCATTATTACATCATGGGCGCTATCTTGAGCTCTATAGATTGCTCAGCAGCGGTCACATCGAGATACGGGTTGTACCCAAAGATCGCGTCTTTATTCACGGCAAAGCCGGCGTAATCGAGTTTGTAGATGGATCAAAAACCTGTTTTCTTGGGTCGATAAATGAGAGCAAGAGTGCATTTTCCCAGAATTATGAAATCCTCTGGGAAGATAGGTCTGCAGAGGGCATTGCGTGGGTTGAGGAAGAATTTGAGGCGCTGTGGAAGGACGCGTATCAACTGCCAGATGCTATCATAGAAGAAGTGAAGCGTGTTGCGAATCGTATTGAAATTCATTTTGATAATGTTGAAAGCAAGGATCTGCCAGCCGCTGCTCTCGCTGAAAGTCCGATTTATCGCGGCGGGGAACAGCTACAACCTTGGCAGCGCTCATTCGTAACAATGTTTTTGCAGCATCGCGAGATTTATGGTAAAGCACGGTTATTGCTTGCAGATGAAGTCGGCGTGGGTAAGACACTATCGCTTGGCGCAAGTGCGATGCTCTCTGCCCTGCTGGATGATGGTGCGGTCTTGATCTTATGCCCTGCAACTCTGGCATTGCAATGGCAGGTAGAACTAAGCGATAAATTGGGTATTCCGAGCGCAGTTTGGTCCTCTATAAAAAAAGTATGGCTTGATCCAGATGGACATATCATCAGGACACGTGGAGCGGAGGATATTGCCTGCTGTCCTTTTCGTATCGCTATTGTCTCAACCGGGCTGATCTTTCATGATTCTGATGAACGCCGCTATCTGCTGCAGCGTAAGTATGGCACAGTCATACTAGACGAAGCGCATAAGGCACGTCGTCGTGGTGGACTGGGCGACCAAAAGGAGCAGCCCAACAATCTTCTTGACTTCATGCTCCAGATAGGCTCGCGAACTAAAAATCTGCTGCTAGGTACTGCTACACCTATCCAGACCGAAGTACATGAACTATGGGATTTGTTGAATATTCTCAATGCTGGCGTTGATCATGTGCTTGGGCGTGACTACTTCGCACGATGGACAGACTGGCAGAAATCACTGCCTCTTGTTAAGGGGGAAGAGTTACCAGCAGATGAGCGCGATGCATGGGAGTGGTTACGAAATCCACTGCCGCCAGCTAGTGAAGATACGTTAATTGCTACCCTACGACTCCAGCTTGGTGTCCCAGATCATAGTTTTTATACAGATCGAGGATTTGGCTCATTGGGATTTCTTGAAAAGCAGGCTATAGGGCAGGCGTTGGCACCGGGATTCCTGCGTGAGCATAATCCGATACTGCGACACACTGTACTTCGGCGCAGGCAGACTTTGGAGGAGGCCGGGTTACTCGAAAAGATCGGCGTAGAAATTTATCCCGAGCCCGATGCGCCAGCCAATCGGTATCCGGGTGTTGGATTTAGCGGTCTCGGATTGTTGACGAATCATCCTTTTAACATCGCTTATAAGGCAGCTGTTGAATTCACCGATCTCCTAAGTAAGCGCACTCACGCCGCAGGATTTATGAAGACGCTCCTATTGCAGAGAATTTGTTCGAGTTTCGTCTCGGGCAAATCTACAGCTGATCGGATGCTGCGAAAAGAAATATTTGACGATGAGGAACAGATGGAGCAAGTGAGCGATGTATTGAATGCGCTCACATCTGAAGAGGCAAAGTTTTTGCGTACAATCGTGGCTGAGCTTTCACGGCCCGAAGCACGCGACCCAAAATTCACCGCTGTTCTCTATTTTTTGACTGAGCATAGAACTGAGCAGAAAACTTGGCTAGAACATGGCTGCATTATATTCAGCCAATATTATGATACTGTTTATGCATTGGGTACTGAGCTAGCAAAAGTTTTGCGTGGCGAACCGGTTGGGGTCTATGCAGGTGCGGGCAAGAGCGGAATCTTCCGTAATTGCGATTTCGCATCTGTAGAGCGCGAGGAAATTAAAAGCGCAGTGAAGAAGCGCGAGATTCGACTTATTGTGGCAACAGATGCTGCTTGCGAAGGCCTCAATCTGCAAACTCTGGGGACGTTGATAAATGTCGACCTACCTTGGAATCCATCCCGCCTAGAACAGCGTTTAGGCCGTATCAAACGTTTTGGCCAAGCTAGACGCAATGTGGATATGCTCAATCTGGTTTATCATGACACTCAGGACGAGAGGATTTACCAAGTATTATCGCGCCGTATGAAAGATAAATTTGACATCTTTGGCGGATTGCCAGATACCATCGAAGATGACTGGATTGAAAACGAAGAAAAATTAGAAGAAATGATGGACCAGTATATTCATCTCCGCAGAAAAGCACGAGATGTCTTTGAAATGCGATATCAAGCAACCATTGAGCCTGATAAAGATCGCTGGGAGCTCTGTTCTCGCGTGCTCTCCCGGAGAGATATTGTCGATCGCCTTTCAGTGCCGTGGTGAGCTGGCAAATGTTATTACAGAGCATTGGTAAGCACAAAGAGAAAGAATGTCTCCATGGCGCGCAACTGGACTTCTTACACAGCCTCCAATAATGCTAACCAATTATTTCTTTTTTTTGGGCGGATCTGCTGGTGGCGGTGGCGGAGGCGGAGGCCTATAACCCTTCTTATCAGAAGGTGTGGTTGTTGAAGGCTTGGAAGGAGGCGTTAATTTATTGATTTTTATGCTAGTTTCCACTGGTACCTCCGAGGTTAATCTTAATAAAAATACTCATCAATACGACACCTGCAACAAAAAGTATTCCACCAAGAGCATTAAAGATTGCCGTGATCCAATCAGTAAAACCACCTAGCCTTGGGGCTTTGGTCTCACCAGCATCAATCTTTTTTATCACATTCCTTAAAGACAGATGACTTGTATAATACGACGCTAAAACACAAGTGATGCTTGATGCCCAAAATAGCCATGCCAGAAACAGCAAAATGGTGTTGGAAATATTATCGGGACCGATAATATCTTTGATGAATGCAAAAGAAACTCCCAAGGCCCCACCAGATAGAGCAATAACGGTTTTATCAAAATCATCTTGTGCTTTCTGCTCTGCTTTTATAATAAAATCTCGATATTCTTTCATCAGAGCTTCCATCGCACCTCCTTATTACTTTCTTGCGGATACTATAAGTATAGTTCCTTCTTCTAACCGCATTTTTGAGCTTCGGCGAGTTAAAAAAGAGTATATTAATATGATGTTAATTCTATAGCGTTTATGGATAGGTTACAAAATGAGCAAGTACTTAAAACTACAGTTTTTATTTTTAATTATTGTATCTCTGTGAGCTTGTATCTTTTGCTGTTTGTTCTGCTGATAGAATAGTAATTAATAGAAATCATAAATAATTTGGCAAGATGCTGACAATATTTCAACAAAGTCTTGCGAACCATCTCGTCAAAGTCGTATTTAAACATCAAATGGTAAAAAGACGCCCAAAAAATTGCGGCACTGCTAAAGGAGATTTCTGCTGCAGGACCAATGATGGAGTAACAACCAGATTTTGGAATAATTATTTGCGCAAGATTCTCATTGACCATATCACATGCTGAGACAAAAAGTCGCTTATTATTTATGTAGGGTTGAAGTATTTCGCCAAGATCGTCGAAAAAGATGACATCTTGAGTGGTTTTCATGGCTTGCTGATTGCCATGACAAGATAAATGTAAATATCTGTAATTACATTGATTAAATAGCTTTACGGCCTCTTTAAACTCCCCTTCCGTCCTGATATAATGGTATATACATTGTTTTCCATTCATCTTCAGGATGTGAGATAAAAGTTTGCCCTCGTACCTGTCATTGGTCTCATCAACATGTTCCAATGATTCTATGATGAATACCTCTGGAGCTGTAAACATATAACTATCCTCAAAGTAAACTTCTGGGGCGCCTTATAATGCTATATATAACGCTTCTATCAAAAACTGGCCAATCCAAGAAACTCGGCATCTCGCTGTTTGATCCCAAACATAGCCATTACGAATTTATCCCCACAAGGCACGCTAAGAGGGAGAGACACAATTTGATAGCCCAGACTGCGCTTAAAATATTTGAATCTTACGACCATTCTTGCAGCAGTTTCTCCAGCTTGGCGAAGTAGAGTCTTAATTGCGTGAAATCATCTCCCGATACATCATTAGCATGTGCATCAGACCGGCCGTAATCATTTATGTCCTCAAGCATTACTACTACTTTATTCTTTTCCATATCAAAAATATTTTTCAAGTCATCCCATTCCCTTTTCACTATGTTGATAAGGTCAAGAAAAAACAATGGAGACTTGTCTCGTGAAAGTAGCACCTCAATATCATCAGTAGCCAAGCTCCGGCGCCTACTCTCTGGGATCGCTCCAGCAACTCGCTTTCCAGCCTCTTTTTTCCCATGTCGGGACTTTAATGTATTCTTGATTAGAACGCGAAGGCCTTTTTCGATCTTATTCCTGCGCTCAGAAACCTCAGCTATCCGTTCATCTTCGGTCAAATTGACTCGTTGGTACCTGTGTTGTTTTTGCAGAAAAAGCTTTATTGCTTCGACATTGAATGAAAGTCCATTTTCACTTTTGTGCAATAAGCCATATCCTATTAGATGTTTTGTGTACCGTTCATGATCAGCAGCAAAAGCACCAAAAAGATCAAATTCACCCAATGCCAGCAGTGTTAACATTTCGAACTCATCTGGGTAATGATCCCTCAAAACTTGCACAATCATTTCCATGTAATCTAAGGAAATAATTTCAAATTCCTTCGTAACTCTTTCATAAAGAGCCTTATCAATATTAGCTGGTCTATCGCCCTTGCAAGATGCATTTATAGCGCTACACATCTGTCTAATTAGGAAAGGATGCCCACCATAATCATCGGTCAACTTTGCATATATCAGTTCGTCGAACTTAAGGCCCATATATCGTCCTAGTTTACGAACCATCTGCCTGACTTGGTCTACTGAAAACGATGGCACGTAAAGATATGGGATAGAACCGAAAAGAGGATTTTCATGCCCAGATATCATGGAAAGCTCTATGCAGCTCGGATTTGTGCCAACAATCATGTAAGTAAATATTTCAGGGTTCCTCTGATAAAATCCGCGTAATGTCTGCCAGAAGTAGACAAAATCATCGCCTTCTCTCCAGTGGGATGATGCCGCGGTCCGTGGCGAGATGCGTTCGATCTCATCGAACATTATCAGCACAGGCTGAGCTTTCTTGGACCTATAGGCCGAGAAAATGTCAGCGTGGAAGGCGTCTGCTGCTCCTTTCTCTGTATACGCTTCGGCATTTGGCTTCGGTAAGCGAGAGTTCCTTGATTGATGGTATTCAGTCGCAACTCGATGGAGCAGCTCATTCCATCTGAGTTTGTGGATCGATGGAAGCTCACAATCTATTGAAACAAATCTTTCATCTTGGAGGTTAAGAACCCGCTCTACTGCGTAAATAATGGATGTCTTGCCGCTCTTTCTGAGCCCAAATAGTCCGATATGTTCACCAGATTTGTGCCTGTTTACAAGATCTTGGACTAACTCGCTGCGGCCAAAAAAATAGAGATCCTTTTTTAAGGGCGAAAAAAATGAGAAGAGATCTCTTGAGTAAAAGTGGTTGCGGAATCTGTTTCTAATAAAGAAGTCATCATAAGAGGCTGTCAACTCTGAGTAACTGAATGGAATGACAATTGGCTGTTCTGGGTCGGATTTCAGAATGTTTTCTATCCTGATAGATATCTCTGGATCGTCACTTATAAGCACACGGCATACATTTTCGATTCGGAGCTCCTGAATACTTTCTTTAACCTTATCGAAAGCATCGAGCGTTCTCGGCTCAAATGCTGGGTAAGAGCTAAACACTGCAATAATTTCACGCTCAAGATTGAACATTTCTTTGTAGAGAGTTGTTGGGCGCATCAGGAAGTATTTATAAATTGAGGAGGCTATATTGACTTGGCCCCCATGTGTTATATACCACTCACGTCCAAGATGCTGCAAGATTGATTGCTCTCTTTCAGAGAAAAGGTCCAGAGGAAAATCGCTATGTATTCCCGTTCTGCTCGCCGTTCCGTACGATGGCATGATCTGCTCCCTTCTTCCTTCTGGGCAAACTATCAATAAAACTCAAGAAATAATGCATCCTTTTAAATGGGTCGTTGAGTGCCTCTGGGAATAATCCAACTAGTTCAAATATACGGCCTGCCTAAATTGGGTTTTGAATCAGTCCTGTTGGCACAATTGTTATTAATTACAATTTAACCTTCTTCTCATAAAAGAAAAAGCCCAGCCATCCTTCGATGATCTGAGCCTTCAATCTCTCCCACCATTTCCCCTCCCACGTTTTTTCTAATGCGTTTACCGTCGGGTTTCAGAGTCGGAGACTGATGCATTAATGTAATAATTATATACAGAAAAACAAGGGAATTTGCAGATAAGGAAGGGAAGATCATTAAAGACAATCCCCGACACAACAGAAGGGCGCCCGACTGGGAGGGGGATTGATCGGGCGCTCGTTCGCACCTTTTCCGGTGAAAGGTACTTAATATATAGAGGCAAGGGCCGATGCCCCTACCAAAATATAACAATTCATTGAAATGCTGTCAAGGGACAAAATCGCCACAGACGTAAAAAAGGGCAGCGCTTTTCAGGGCTGGTCTTTTGGCTGATCACAGCTTCGTGATCGATTTCTTCGGTTTCTTCTATGCCTTACCCGAATCGTCAGCGTCTACTGTCTCGATATCAGATGTCTTGGGATTCAAGAGCTCGTCGTAATCGATAGACGTGGATAGACCGCAGGAAGACTGGCATGCTGTGAAAATTATCCTTGCGATTGACTTTATATAGGAAAAGCCATCAGTCACGCTGGATTAGAAAGCAAATCTCCGGTGGCATTAGGGTGGCAGATACTGGTGTGGACATTGGTGGACGAATATGGACAGATGTAGACAAATCAAGAGGTTAAGAAAATAGCGGTTTATAAAGAGGAGTATTGCGATTAATTGACTTTCTTGTGGCAGCTCGGTTCTAAAGCTAGCGGTTGTTGTAATCAATATGACTGTGGGAATAATCTTTTTCGCTATGTGACGACAGGAAAGAATGAGAATAAAATGTACTTTGCTATTACTGACATATTTATTATCTTATCTGCGTTAAGATCGATGTAAAGAAATGCAAGGTGCGAGATGAAGTTGTACAAAAGAAAGGATAATGGTATCTATTATGTTCGCTGGGGTAAGAACAGGAAGTCGCTTGGTACTAAGAACAAAAAGGAAGCCGAAGCGCTTTATGCCCTTTTCCGCGCTGATTACATCCGCGGGATACATAATCTGCCTTCGAAACCACCCAAAATCACTTTAAGAGACGCGTCAATCGAATTCTTACGGATAAAGAGCCTTGATCTTAAAAAGGGTACGATCAGGCGGTATCTCACCTCGTTTAATCAGATCTACGAGTATCTTGGCAACTTGATAGTCAGTGATATAGCTCCTGAGAATATTGAAGTCTATAAAAATAAGCGCCGGCTTGAAATAAGTGGCCCAACTGTCAACCGCGATGTTACGCTATTAAAGACTTTTTTTAAGTGGGCTATCAAGCAGGGCTATGCTTCCACAAATCCTGCGATGGAGGTGGATTCATTTAAAGAACCGAAAAAGGAACCTAACGTATTATCAGCAGCTGAAAGCATGAAATTACTCGATGCTTGTGATGAACCCTTCATCAGAACGTTTATTATGATCGCACTGCACACAGGGTGCCGCTTGGAGGAGATACTGAGCCTGAAGTGGGAACATGTAAACTTTGATAATAGAACATTTTTAGTTGTTTTTAGTAAAAGGAATCAGGATGATTTGATCCGAATGAATACGGTGCTTACGAATTACATGTTGTCGATTAAGCGTGATGATGGTTACGTTGTTTCTAAAAGCGACGGAAGCCGTTACCAAAATATTCGAAAAGGTTGGGAGCGTGTCGTTAAGCGCGCTGGTATCAAGCGAATTACGCCACACGACCTAAGGCATACATGGGCGACGCTTCTTCGAGAAGCCGGCGCTGATTTACGCACTCTCCAAGAGCTTGGGCGGTGGAGCGATCTCAAATTGCTTGAGCGGTATTCACATGTGCGCGAACAGCAGCTGCGAGATACAGTCGAAATGATATGCCCCTACCTTCAAGGAAATGGCACAGAAATGGCACACATTAATAGAAAGGCCAACGAAGAAAGACAATATAAATAAATTATTAACAATTAAATGCCCCTATAGCTCAGCTGGATAGAGCAGCGGTTTCCTAAACCGTTGGTCGCAGGTTCAAATCCTGCTAGGGGTACAAAAAGCCCTCAACCGGATCCCGGTTGAGGGCTTTTTTTTAGAGACGTACACCGCAGGGGAA
>JAKQLB010000229.1 GCA_029567375.1 Bacteroidota bacterium
GCTTCTTATTTGGGGGAAAGTGCGGAAACGAGAAAAGGAGGATGAAAATGAGAAAAGTCCTGCTCCTTTTCCTGTCGGCCGTATCGACGATCGCCTCCGCCCTGACACCTATAACCCTACAAATTGGCGATGCCACCGCCACTTACTACGAAGAATACCTGGACCTCTTCGACGGTGTGACACAATACGACGAATCTCTTCTCTTGAGCGTCATAGACGGCGATATGTTCACGCTAATCCGTCACAAGACGCTCAATCTCATCGAGGTCGTCCGCCTCGTGGGGGCCGATGCTCCGGACAGCAAACATCCGGACGAAGCGATTGCCCGTTTCGGATCGGAGTCTTCGGATTTCGCAAAGTTACTGCTTGAAGACAGGAAGGTCTTCCTCTCATACGACGAGCTGCCCAGAGACAGCTACGGGCTGTATCTGGCCTATCTCTGGATCCCGGCGAGTTACCGGGGCGAGACCTATAATGTCCTCTTCAACCTTCTCGCGATAGCCGGCGGATACGCTCGAGTCTATTCAATACACCCCTTCAAGGCCAGCTACATGGAGATATTCGCAGAAGCTGAAAGACTGGCAGGCCTGGACAAAAAGGGATTGTGGAGCGATGAAAACTTTTCCGCCACACCGCCCGAGCCCCTCTACGACCCGGTAGTGTACATAACGAATACCGGGGAGAAATACCACCAGTACCACTGCCAGCACCTGCTCCAGAGCAAGATAGCGATAACACTTTCAGAGGCCGTTAGAATGGGCTACGAACCGTGCAGCGTCTGCAGACCCGCTGTCGTGTATGTCGGGTATTGATACCTGCATAAATATATATATTAATTCGAAGGATTGATTGAAAGCATCATAGGTTTGAAGATCTTTATTAGAAGTTTTACTTGAATCAATCAATAAGAATTTGATACAATAAATCTAAATAACATTCATAGTATAAATTATAAATTTACAGTTTAGTATATAAGACCGTATCCAATAAATAGGCGAGGAAAGAAATAAGGCAAAAGAAAAGGGACTCAACTCCATATAGAATGTTTTTTGTGTATGAAAAACAAAACGAAAGGAGAGAGTCCCGAAGAAATGATAACACCAAAAGACATAAGAA
>JAKQLB010000243.1 GCA_029567375.1 Bacteroidota bacterium
TATTTGTTCCAGAATATGGTCTGGATTTTCGATGTATCCCAGATTTTTTGCAATTAGCAGTTGGGTTTCTACTTCACTTAAAGAACCACGGCTAATATTGAGATATTGAAGAAATTCTTTATAACCATTGCGTGCAGCACCTTCAGCTATATTACTGGGTATGGAAACGGCGGCTCGGCGAATTTGACTTTTAAGGCCATACGTTTCTTCTGCAGGAAATTTTTTTGAAATTTCATATATCATTTTCACCAGGGACATTGATTCCTGCCAGACCTTTAGATCATGGTGCGCTCTCTTCACGCCTAACTCCTGACGCCTAACGCTTCTATCACCTTTTCCGCTGCATGGCCGTCACCATATAATGGTTGATGTTCCACGGGAATTTTGAATGTATAAAAAGACTCAATTATACGGTCATAATTGGCACCAGCAAGGATATTCCAGCCAGACTCTAATGTTTCAAGCCACTCCGTCTCGTCACGCAAGGTAATGCATGGTACTTTTGACCAATAGGCTTCCTTCTGCATGCCGCCGGAATCAGTGAGAATCATTAATGCTGACTGTTGAAGTGCAACAATGTCAAAATAGCCCACCGGATCGATTATTCTTAATGCAGGGTTGAACATACTAATTTTGTCATTCAGGATTTTCTTTGTCCTGGGATGCAACGGCAAAACGACACTTGTTTTTTCGGAAATTTTCGATAAAGCATTCATAATACTGTAGAGGCGATCTGAATCATCCGTGTTTTCTGCTCTGTGGATTGTGGCAAGACAATAATGCTTCTCTTTAATATTCAGATGCCGCAGGACACTATTTTTATTCGGCAACTTAGCAATTGCAAACTTATGAGCATCAGCCATTACATCGCCTACGATAAGGACGTGAGGGGTGAGGGGTGAGGGGTGAGGGGTTAGCGAAGCGCAGGTCCGAGGTAATGGGTCAGAGGTTAGAGGTGAAGGGATGCCTTCAGCCCGGAGATTATCCACGGCGGTCTGACTGGGGCAGAAAAGCAGGGTGGAGAGTTGATCTGCGACAATCCGGTTGATTTCTTCCGGCATACGGCGGTTGAAGCTGCGCAAACCCGCCTCGACATGGGCGATGGGGATGTGCAGTTTGGACGCGGCCAGAGCGCCCGCCAGTGTGGAATTGGTATCGCCATAAATTAATACCCAATCAGGGTTTTCCTTAAGGAGAATGTCTTCAATGCCGCTTAACATTTGCCCCGTCTGGGCACCATGACCGCCTGAGCCAATGCCCAAATTGTATACCGGGTTTGGTATTTCTAACTCACGGAAAAATACTGCGGACATGTCATCGTCGTAATGTTGGCCGGTGTGGATAATAATCTCCGTGAGGAGTGAGGGGGTAGGCGTGAGTCGTGAGACATCACGGTTGTGGGCGGCAATGGCGCGGGATACGGCAGCGGCTTTAATAAACTGCGGCCTTGCTCCAATTATTGTGCATATTTTCATAGATAATAATAGGTAATGGGTAAGAGGTTGGGGGTTATGGGTAAGAGGGTGGGGGTAAGAGGGTTGAGCTGGCCATGCGGGCTTTGATTAGACTTCCAAGCATTTTCCCAAGTGACTGACATTGTTCATCCATATCTTTGATAACCTCTAAATCAATGTATCCTATTTCGTGTGAAATAATTAACTGAGTTTGTAACTCTGCTAAAGATGCTTTTGCTATGTAGAGAAATCGTACAGCATCTTTATTTGAACCGCGCTCATCACCTTTTTACCCTGCTAAATAAGATTTGAGCCTTTTATACAAAAACATCTTGCCGTGGTATGTTTTCAAATACTTCTCTCGTTTTATTGCATCAGACTGATTTAGGCATGCTTCATAATAAATCAATTTGAATGGCCTTCTATCTTTTGTTGACTCAACGAGACCTTTATTGTGTTGCTCAAATCTTAGCTTGAGGTCCTTCGTGTATCCAGTATAGAAATTCATATCATTCATACTTTGTAGAACATATGTATAATAACACAATCTAACCTCAAGCTATTTAACAGGGCGAGTATTACTGGGGATGGAAACAGCGGCTCTTCTGATTTGATCCCTTAAACCAAAATCTGACTTGAATGCCCCAGTGGATGTGATCTTATATATAAAAACTGCAAGCTCCTTGCTTAACTGCCAAACTTTCAACTCTTTAAATCCACTCATAAAAAACCACCTTAGCCATTACCGCTAACCCATTACCCATTACCCATAACCCATCACCCATCACCTATCACCCATCACCTGGCAGCCATTACTTCTGCAATTCTTTCTTGATCTGCCTGTGCCAGATACGGGTGCATCGGCAGGCTGAAGATTCGACTGGCGGTATCTTCGCTCACTGGGAAATCCCCAGGGGCGTATCCCAGGGGCGCATAAGCGGGCTGGAGATGCAGGGGCTTGGGATAATAGATAGCCGTGGGAATTTTATTGTCCTGAAGATGCTCCATCAGCACCGTGCGTGCGTCTTCGTTTTTGGCCAAAAGTGAATATTGCGCCCAGACTGACCGCGCTTCGCGCGGCAGGTAAGGGGCGATAGGCGATGGGCTATGGGATAATAAATCTGTGTAGCGTTGGGCTACGGACTGACGGAGTTCTACTTCTTCGGGGAATATTTCAAATTTGGCAAGAAGAATGGCAGCCTGAAGCGTGTCGAGCCTGCCGTTGATGCCGATGCGGACGTTGTCATATTTATGACCGCCTTTGCCGTGGACGCGGATGGATTCCATAATTTCTGCAAGCTTGTCATCATCGGTAAAGCACATCCCGCCGTCGCCGTAGCAGCCTAACGGTTTTGCCGGAAAAAATGATGTGCAGCCGATGTCGCCCAAAGAGCATGCCCGCTTTGCTTTATAGGTTGCGCCGAACGATTGGGCGGCGTCTTCGATGACAAACAAACCGTTCTGGCCGGCAATGGCGTTTATGGCATCGTAGTCGGCGCACAGGCCGAACAGATCGACGGGAATCACGCCGCGGGGAATCAAAGGCAATGGGCTATGGGTAATAGGCAATGGGTAGATAGAAGTATTATTTGATTTCAGGGCTTTGATGGCCAGGGCAAGTTTGGACGGGTCGATGTTGAAAGTTTGGGGATCAATGTCCACAAAGACTGGTGTTGCTCCAAGCAGGCTGATGACTTCGGCCGTAGCGATAAATGTAAAAGGGGTAGTAAATATGGCATCACCGGGTTTCACTCCATAGGCCATCAGCGCCATGAGCAGGGCATCCGTTCCCGAAGCGCAACTGATAGCATGCTTCATTCCTACATAGGATGAAAGCCTCGTTTCCAGTTCCTTAACTTCTGGTCCCATGATGTACATGCCATGGTCAAGCACTCTTTGGATGTTCTTCTCTATCTTTCCCTTAATTCGTTGCTGTTGTGCCGCAAGATCAATAAACTCCACTCTCACGCTCCCTATAATCCGCTCACTTCTCTTCAACTGCTGAGATGTGGCCATTTTTCAAGCAATACTCATTGCCACAATATGTGCATGTTACTTGGGTTTCACCTCTTGCCTCTTGCCCATCACCTATAGCCTGCCTTTTTGCCTCTTGCCCATCGCCTATAACTTGCCTCAATGTTGCTCCACACTTACACACCCATCCCACCTGGCGAGCGGGGACACCAGCGACGATTGCATAATCAGGAACATCGGATTTAACGACTGCGCCTGCAGCGATCAAGGCATATCTACCAATTGTTGCACCGCATACAATAGTTGCATTTGCTCCGATTGTGGCACCTTGCTTGACCAAGGTAGGGCGGAACTCCGTTTTTCGTTCTATGAATGCACGGGGATTATAGACATTGGTAAATACGCAGGATGGACCGCAAAAGACCTCATCCTCAAGTGTAACTCCTTTGTAAACCGATACATTATTTTGTATCTTGCATTTATTCCCTATTATAACATCTCGCTCAATGCAAACATTCTGGCCTATGATGCAGTTTTTACCGATCCTGGCTCCGGTGAGGATATGGCTGAAGTGCCATATTTTTGTGCCTTCACCAATTTCGACATCAGGGTCGATGAAGCTGCTTTCATGAACAAAGTAAGGTGATTTATGGGGGGAAGGGTTATTCATAGTGAAGAAGAGTTATTCATAGTTATTTGTAGATATTTGTAGATATTTATTGTGAAAAACGTAATTCATGGTAAGAAGAGTTATTCATGGTAATTCATGGAGTTAATGTCAATATTTGTGTTTAAGATTTTTTGGCCGTATCCTCTTTTCTCCATTTCTATGCCACCTGTATCTCTTCTTGTATCTCACCATCAACAAATCTGGTTCCGTTTATCAACTTGGGGATAAGCTTATATCCTT
>JAKQLB010000039.1 GCA_029567375.1 Bacteroidota bacterium
TCCCAAGGGTTTAGAAGTGGCAAAGATATCCCTAATACTTTTGCTAACCCAATAAGCTATTGGTGCTCCGGGGATTTTCTTGAATTCCGAGGAGGCAATGCGGAAGAAATAGCCACAATCAGGATTGGCAATGGCTTGCAAGAACATATTGCTTTTCTCTTCTTCACTACTGCCCTCTAGTAACCTGAAATAGGCTCCCTGCTGAGATCCAGGCGCTTTGTTCTGTATAACAAAAGAGGTTGTGGAGACTACTTCACCGCCAATTGAATCAAAGGCACGAGGTCCCAAATGTGCCATAGAGCTTATCTCATATTTAGCAACTAAGTCCTTTCTGAGCTTTTCAAAGGAAGAAAGGAACATCCAGCTTTGCATATTGACCATAGCCATAAAGCCCTTTGAAACTAATAGGCTAAGGCAACGTTCCATAAACATGGCAAAAAAATCGGAACGAGAATTGGGGTAGTGGGTCTTAAACCAGGTCTCTTTATCTTTGCCAAAGCCACTGGTACCCATATAGGGTGGATTAGTAACGACCACCTGATATTTAGTGCTGAGGTAATCTGCCTGTTTCAGCAAGGTTAGCACTTTCTTATGGGTAGGGGCAAGGAAGACATCTCCGCTGAAGTCCTTGGCGTTCAGAGAATCACGAATGCCTTCTATGTCCTGCTCTACTGGCACAATCAAAGAGCCGTAGGTATCGGCATTTTCAAATTGAGAGAACATACGCTTAAAGGTGTTGGTAAAGATATCGCGTCCACATTCGTCTATATAGTTTTCTATCTCATTATCATCAAAGCTGATATTCTCCAGGCGGCAAATATTGGGATCAATCCCTCGGGAAAACCACTGTCTGTCTTTATCCCGGGCTTTCATAGCAAGGGCAAAGGCAGCAAGCTCGCTGGCGCGTTCATCAATTTCTATACCAAAGAGGTTTTTGCTGATGATTAGCCTAGGGATTTCTATGGGGTCATAGCCCTCTTCGCTATAGATATCGTAGAGTAGATCAAAGGCATAGGTGAGGATGTGTCCACTGCCGCAACAGGGATCGCAGAATTTTATCTCTTCAGGGCTACCGACGCTTGCTGTACTGGCGCTCGCCGTAGCGCCATTTTTTTCATAAAGCAGATCG
>JAKQLB010000282.1 GCA_029567375.1 Bacteroidota bacterium
AGAACCCACGATAGATAGGCAATTCATAAAAAAAGATGGGTCGGTGGACTGGTTCCAACTGGTCCATTCTCAATCGTTCCCTCATCTTCTTTTTATAAATGATGTTATTGCATCGGAGATGCGGGGGAGATATGAGAGGCACATTGGATTAAGAGCGAGAGCAGAATGTGCAGAAGAAAAGATCTGCTTGAAAGCACCATTCTGCAATGATCGGCTTTCTCACATAGCAAAGAAGTGACGACTATGGACAGGATATGCAAATACCGTGGCAAGACCTTCTCTGTCGGGAGGGGGAGCCCAGTTTTTTGTTGCCGGGAGCATAGGAACGAATACTACAAAGTCCACATGGCAGCAGCAGAAAGAGCGAAGATTTGCGGCCAGTGCGGAGAGCCGTTCGTTTCCAATCACCCGCTGCAAGTCTATTGCTCGAAAGAGTGCAGGGCCAATCACAACAGATCTCGCAAGAGAAGACCTACAAACAAAGACAGGGAATATCGCTGCAAGGCATGTGGCAAACCAATTCAACCAATTAGACATAACAGCAGAAAATCATACTGCGATGAGAAATGCAGAGCAGCATACTTCAACAACCTGAAATTTGACCATGCGAAATGCTATCTCAAGGAGGCCAAAGCAATGCTCGCCGGGAAACATTGGGAAGGCAAGAACAGATGCCAGAGACTAGAAGGAGATGATTAAAATGTCCGCAATATTTGTTCTTCCAATGACTCGGGAAGAAAAAGAGGTTGGCTTGAAGTCTAAACTAGACACATGCGATAAGCATGGTTACGTGGTGTTCCTGAAGAAATTCAGGTCCACGAAGAAACTGTTTGGGTTTAGATGGGAATGCTCGGAATGCCTGAAAGATAACGGCAGAAAATGTCGCAAGCTAGGGAAAACAAAATATCCCTGCAAGCGATGTGAAACAAAAATTCATTCTGGAATATACTGTAATAAATGTCGAGAAATCATTCTAAGAGAAGACAGAGTTTTCGTGCGGGACGCCCAAGAAGTAAAACTCGCCAAGTATGATTCATATCTGGCAAATTGTGACCGTCTCGGGACTTGTGATATCCTAAAAATGCATCATGAAATGCTCAAGGAAGACGATAATAGGTTATCAACAGAATTTATTCTGAACCTCGTATGCCCAATTCGTAAAGATAAAAAGGAGAACGATAAAGCATGAAAAAGATTGAAGATCCGTGGGATATACCCCCAGAGAAATACGAAGAGCCGTCTGTCAAAGTCTTTTGCGGTGACTGCGACGAAAGGTTTGATGAGGACAAGGTTGAATTCACTGGAATATGTGAGGACGACCAGGGAAGAGATCGCATGAGCTTCATCTGCCCACGGTGCGGGAAAGATCAGACGAGCTTCAGATATGGCTAAGGAGATATGATAATATGGCCGGTTCAAAAGGTAGAAGGAAACATGATTCGCTAGATCTTTATGAAACCATGTTATCCGAGTTTTTGCCAAAAGTCAGAGATGTAACGGACGTTGATAGAGACACCCTTCTAGGAAATGACAAGTTCAACGTCTTTTTCGATGAGAACGGGAAACAACTGTCATTCCGTGACGCACGAGAAATGGTCCGGAAGTTTCTGGAATATCACCTTTCGAGAGAACCATCCAAAAAAGAGCTAGAAATTGGATTCAACACCTGGCGCTCTTATATGTCGTGCAATAGTTCAAATCTGCATGGCAAGACAGTAAAACTGAGAGGTGGAAGACGAATACTATTAAGATCCAATAAGCAAACTACAAAAAAGTTTACCGATATAAGAGAAGTGGAAGAAGCGGTTTTATCCGCCGTCAGAGGGGATAATCGATGAGATGCGTAAAACTGCGAGGAGATTAGATTTATGGCGCGTCCGTTTGAAAGACTATCGTTTCCTCCATCAGCTATGCTATTGAAACCAATTTAATTTTTTCCACCAATTTTTATCACAGAAAAAGTAAATTTCTGGTCACATCATCTCTATCTTCGGGCCCGTCCCAGGACGCTTGGATATCATCTCAAGCCACTTGTCGGCATTACCCGCCAGCATGGATGCCTTAGCCGCACGATTATCCCTGTTGCGGACTTCTCCCTCATGCTTCCAGTAACCAGTCTTATCGATCTTGGACGGGATATGGCTATCCGCGTGGTCGCAGTAGGCATTGTAGGCAAGGGACGCGGCCACTGCCAGGATCGCAGTAGTCTCGAATTCACCTGTCACCCAAGGAGCTTTCCGGGCAGCAACGATAACCCTGGCCTGGGTCAAGTGCTCCTGCAATTGAGCACTCTTTATCACCCACTCCTCGGGAACGTCTATGCAATTACGTAGCCTACCTTCCATCGTCTCCGGGCCTATGGATGTTCGAAGGATGATGTTGGTTCCATAGGACCAGGATAAAGTCGGCATGGCTACTCACCATGACTCGCACAGTAAGTATAAACAGGAGCGGCGGTGCTCGTCTTTAGCTGAAGCTTCTTTCCGGCAGTCAGAAGCTTGAATATCGCTTCCTTTGGGATCTTCAAGAAACTATTCTGGCCAATTGGCATCGAAAACAACGCAGTTGCATTGCTCTCTTCGTACAAAGAAACCACTGCCGCCGTGGTGGAAAGACCTATGAGAAGGAAATCGACAACTACAACTTTACCAGCAGCCGGGGCATCGGTCACATCAAGAGGAGTGGAACTGGCGTCGGCACTATATGCCTTTTTTCCAGATCCGGTTATCGGCGGAACAAGAAAGTCTCTAATTTTATATATGTCTTCCATCCAATTAGACAAAGCCATCACCGAATAATAACTTCATATACCTAAGTTAAAAAGCTTATTGATCAATGGATTTTCGATACTCTTCAATTTTGACCGGATCTCTCGAAATATCCGTTATCTCCCGGACCGCACGATCCAGGAACACGTTCTCGCATTTTGTTGGGACGGTAGGAACATGGATATCTGATATCTGCCGAATGGCGGTCTTGGAATTGGCCTCTATAACTACCCTGTTATCATGCTCACATTTCACAATACACCCATCCAGAGAATACGATTTACCCTGCTCAAGCAAGGTTCCTACTCGCCATGCCCTATAGAAAATCTCGTCTGTACCATCATGAAGGTAGGCACTCTGCGCAGGCCCTCTCTCGGATGCGCGGTTATATACTCGCATTGCCCTGGCCAGAACCTTGAACCATTTGCCATTATCCGCAGGATGGATATCCACGAGTCTCCTGTACTCTGACATCATCTTCTCCATGTATGGCGATAAGTATTGTCTGATGGACTAAAGATATTGCCATTAGACCGCAGCCTATCGAGAATTTTCTCCACACGATCAGGCTTGATCCCCTTTCTCGCCGCTTCACTGATTATATCAGCCAGTTTCGCATTTCCGCCATTCTTTGACAGCTCAACTATAGCATCCTCGATAACTTTGGTGGCGTCCGCCTGAGACTTCGGAACACCCGTATAGATAGCGTCTGCATCCAACGCCCCAGACTCGGGGTCTATGCCGGAGGAAAGTAGGCTGGCTCTCGATAGGCGGATTGCTCTCTCCGCGTCCTGTTTTTCCACGCTCGGACTCATCCTCAGCCGGGCAGATGCCGTGGCCAGCCGGAACATCGCCTCCAACTGCCGGGGAGTGACCGGGACAGCTCCCTTATAGTCGTTAAAGCTCCTCATCCCAAGATGGAAGTCTATCAGCATCTTCTCTGCCTCTTCCGTCACCTGGAAATCGTTCAGCTTTTTTACGTGGCTGATATATCTACGCAAAAGCTCCAGGGAGATAGGTGGATCTATCGAGGATTTGGTCCCTCTGCGCAAGGCCCCTATGTGATGGGCCAGGGCCTCGTCCTGCTCTTTGTTGTGGCTATCCAGGAGAATGAAAATCAAGTCAAATCTCGATAATATAGTGGTGGGGATATTGATTTGCTCGACTATAGGAACGTGGACATCTATCCGGCTATTCACCGGGTTCCCGGCTGCAAGAATTGTCGCTTTGGCCGGTAGGGTGGCAGAGATTGATGCCTTGCTTACCGAAACTGTGCCGGACTCCATAGCTTCAAGGAGAGCTGACCGATCTTCCGCTTTCATGAGGTTGAACTCATCAATAGCCGCCAGGCCATCGTGACAGAGAGGCAAGAACCCTGCCTCCACTGACCATCTATCGTCCTCATCCTTGACTGCGGTGGCAGTGTTATGAACCAATAACCCATTAGCCACGAAACTATGAGTCCCTGCAATAGTCAAATCATAAACATACTTATCTGGACTATCAACATGCGATATTTCCAAAACCTTTGCCATAACGCGCCGATTTTTTACCCCAAGTCCAATGTCTTTGATATATTTTGCCAACCGTTCGCGTTTATGTTCAAATGCAAACCCTATCTCGTCAGCAAATAGTTTTATGTCCTCTTTGTTCGTTATTTCGAGCACATATAACGCCTTGGATTTTATCTTCTTTCCGTCCTTTCTAGTTGATTCATGTTCAGGTCTTTTTCGGATAGTAGATATTATACCAAACCTCATCAAAGCATGTCTGACCTGTTCTGCGAACTCACCATAAATACTACTGAACTCAACACGCACCCTGCCATCACGTCTACGATAAACACTACCATCGGTGTCCATCAGACCCCTAAGATACGATGACAATAGGGACTTATTTTTAATAACTAAAGATGGGATGCGCATTCCGAGAGGTCTATTTATACCACTTCCGACGAGTAATCTATATAATGCCAGATTGCCAAATCTGAAATCCTTCCCACGAAGCTCACTGGATTCAATGACATGCACAGATTGCCCAAATAATCGCATCACCAAATCCGTATAATTCTGACCACAGCAGTTTTTGCAAAACCGAATGACTGCATGATTGTCTTTGTGATCAAAAGAACCATCACCGGATATCAGCCCCATAAAATAAGCCATATCGTTACTCATCCTAGTGGGAAGAGTAAACATATGCCCATGACGAATTTGACATCTCAGATCTACATCACCAACAATATGATCCAATTTTAATCCGAAATAACCGCAGATAGTACGTATTTCACCCAGAGTCATTGCCCCACGAGAATCGTCGTGCATCCAAGAGTGATACACCTTGGATTCTGATATACCAAGTGCAACCAAATCCTTCTTGGACCCCACATTTAACATTATTCGCTTAAAAATCTCAGACCTGTTTTTAATCTTTACGTTCGAGGGATAAAGATCTACCAAAGATGGCAATTCCTCATACCAACCACCTATATACGACGGAACTTCCAATACATCAGATGGCTGTAACTCACCTGCTGTTTTCCAACCTTCCGATGTCATCAGTTTCGTGTTTTCCGGTACTTTAACTTCCCCATAACGAGTTATGACTTTCAGCAACTTGGCTGGTGCAGGTATTTTCCAGATATGTGTTATCGCATTACTGTCCTTGAACTGATTGATACCTCGCAACTTTATAGATGTGGGGCATGTAACATTAGCATGGTGAAAATATTTTTCGGCAAAATCTCCAATTTTCACCAGTTCTCCTTCAACCCATATAAGCGAGTCACCCGCCACGCATAGCCCTGCCGAGGTTGATCCTCTACCGGACGTGTACCGGCCCCTATGAGCTATCTTCGAGACGTACCGGAGGAGCTGAGACTTGGCAATTCCGGGGTCCCCTATTAAAAAAATGTGGATGTCACCACGAAGCTTCATTCCCCCATCCATAGGCACGCTCGGGCATGAGGCAAGCTGAAGGGCTATAGCTTCCTTAACATCTTCCATGCCATATATATCTGGAGCGATTGATTTGACAATCTGAGGTATCAAAATTCCCTGCTCACCGAGCGCCTGGAAAGATCCAATCTCTTCCTTTGTCAGAGGTTTATCATCGAAGGCGTTTGTATCTGTTTCTACGCTGATGCACTTGAGGTAAATGGACCGAATAGGTGATTTGGACTTCTTTTCTGTGCAGACTATGCAGTTGGCGATTATCCTATCCCCGGCCCTGGCGCAGTCCACAAGATCTCCCTCCACCTCCATCTCGAAAGCCGCTGTTGCAGATCCAACCGCAGCATCGAAAGGATCTTGGATTATGAATCTCTCACTGGATGTCCTCACTTCCCTCTCGTCAATGAAGGTAAATGGTCCAGTTCTATTGCAGGCATTATTCGGGCAGACATGGACGCTTGGATCTCCTCTATAGGGAACATCGACATTCCAGATATGGCCGCAGCGAACACACCTCACAAAGACCACCTTGGCTTTTGGCAAGATCTTTGATGCACTCCGAACCTGGCACTCGACTGCCACCAGAGTTCCAACATCGCCATCCCTTATGCCAGATGGGGTGATCCGGTTGGGGATGTTTCGGATTCTGATCTCAGGAAAATCAATAAAAGAATCCGTAGGGTTATCCACCGCATCGCTCAGGAGGATGCCACGAACCATTTCAAGAACCTTTTCCGGCTTCTCAATCACGTACTCAATCATATCGGCATTTATCTTGGATAGGACCATAGCATCAAGAATCAATGATCTGCTTTCGGGCCAATTATAAAAGAAGTTCTCCACTTCGACATGATGATGGATTAGCCATTTTTCTATGATCCCTGCCATGTCGAATTCACTTAGTTTGATCTTATCTGTGAGTTTTGTCCTACTTCGCAAGCTGTATCCCTCCTTCAAGGAATTTATGATTGTGTGCCCGTTGTTTCACAATGAACTAAGTTTTCAAATTTGAATTTTAGTTTTTTTCTCTCTCTTTTTATTATCTTTTTATTATTCTATTAATATGGCTAACACTAGATACGATACTATACTATATATACTCTATCCAATGGTTCAGAATTGTTCTGAAGAATTGGCCCGTTGCTGGTATAATTAGTTTCCTTGAAACTATCTCCTCACTCTCCCAATTCTTTTAGCTTCAGTATTGAAAACGAGATACTTAACACGCCGGTCTTTAGGGTCCGAGAATTTCTGGACATGGAAATCAAGTTCCAGCGCAGTAGACACGACTTTAGAAAATGTCTGGACGTTCCTAATATCAAGATCCGCCCGGATAGTCTCGAATGAGAATTTCACATCGCTATGAGATTCCAGGTAAGAGATCAATGCCCGCGCACGATCTTCAATTGGCCTCCTGGACATAAGACGGCCAATTAAAATTTGCATCGCTTCAACCTGTCTTTCCAGGGTCAGCAGGCGTTGATGAATGTCATCGGACGGCTCTAACCGCAAAGAATTTATATGATCGTATATGTTATCTTCTTGATCTATTGCAATCCCTCCTGGATGGCATGGATGGATATGTATGTGATCTCTTGGTCGGTTCCCTCCAACCAAGCGCAAGCGGGGTGGTCCTGTTGGTGACTATCGGAATGGACCACCCTAAACTTCTTCAATTCTTCAACTGTCACTACGGCAGACATAACAGCACCTTGATTATCTTCTTCAAAGATAAGCCTTTCCATCCTCATCTGAACTCGGGAAACTCCTGGATAAATGGTTGATCCGGCCCAACGAAAGGCCGCAAATTGTTCTTCATGAACAC
>JAKQLB010000298.1 GCA_029567375.1 Bacteroidota bacterium
CTGATACAGGTGGCTACAGGTCGATGGTGCCTCTCGGATCTGCCGAGAGAGCAGGTTGACATTTCAGTCTTTTGTGATCATGTTGACCATGTTCGAAATCTCGTCGGAGCCGACCATGTCGGAATCGGTACTGACTTTGACGGTGGTGGGGGGATGGTTGGTTTTGAAGATGTGTCGAAAATGAAATATGTCACTGTCGAACTGCTCCGTCGCGGATGGCCTGAAGAGGATATCCTTAAATTCTGGGGAGAAAATTTCCTGAGAGTCCTTAGAGAAGTGGAAAAAATTTCACGACAAATCAACCGTTGATTGTCGAAACTGTTCGTTTTCTATTTCGTTCCATTTTTGTAATAGGCTGGTTTCCGAGGAATTAGCTATCAAATTTTTCGGTCGAAAGTTATGCAATTTTTTTATCAAAATAATTTGCATTTCAAATATTTTGACTATCTTTGCAACCCATGATTTATGTATCGATTCGCATAAGTTGCTGGAAGACAAGAGTTTAGAAATATTTAAGCTATAAAAAAATGTTACAACCGAAAAAAACCAAATTTAGAAGGCAGCAGAAAGGTCGCATGAAAGGTGTTGCCCAGCGTGGCAACCAGTTGGTCTTTGGATCTTTTGGTCTTAAAACAATGGAAAGTTGCTGGCTGACAGGCCAACAGCTTGAGGCTGCACGTCAGGCTGTAGTACGCTATATGAAGCGTGAAGGTAAGATCTGGATCCGTGTGTTCCCCGACAAACCTTTTACAAAAAAGCCTGCAGAGGTACGTATGGGTAAAGGTAAGGGTAGCCCTGAGGGATTTGTTGCTCCCGTTACCCCCGGTCGTATGATAATAGAAGCAGAGGGTGTTCCTTTGGAGATTGCAAAGGAGGCGCTTCGTCTCGGCGCTCAGAAATTGCCCGTTACCACCAAGTTTGTGGTAAGAAGAGACTATGTTGAACAATAAAAGGAGAAGAAGAAATGAAAGCAGCAGAAATTCGTGAAATGGCTATCTCCGACCTGCGAGAGCGCATCGAAGTTGAGAAACAGAACCTCAACCACATCAAGATGAACCATGTAATCTCTCCGTTGGAAGACACTTCCAAGATCAAGAAGCTTAAGACCGACATTGCCAGAATGATGACCATATTGGCTGAAAAGGAATCACAGAACTAAAATAGACTTTAATAATGGAAAGAAATCTTCGTAAAGAAAGAATCGGTATTGTGGTAAGCAACAAAATGGACAAGTCTATCGTAGTTGCTGTAAAAACAAAAGAGAAACACCCGATTTACGGAAAGTTCGTAAGCAAAACCACAAAATTCGTCGCTCAGGATGACAAGAACGAATGCAGTGAAGGAGACACCGTGCGCATAATGGAAACACGTCCTCTGAGCAAGACCAAACGCTGGAGATTAGTAGAAATCGTAGAAAAAGTGAAATAACATGATACAACAAGAATCACGTTTATTGGTGGCAGATAACAGCGGTGCAAAGGAAGTCCTCTGCATCCGTGTTTTGGGCGGTACACGCCGTCGTTATGCCGGAGTTGGTGACAAGATCGTTGTTGCCGTAAAAAGCGCTATTCCTGGTGGAAATACCAAGAAAGGTGCAGTTTCTAATGCAGTGATAGTGCGTACAAAGAAAGAGATTCGTCGCGCTGACGGTTCTTACATCCGTTTTGATGACAACGCATGCGTTCTCCTCAACAAGTCTGATGAGGTTATCGGTACCCGTATTTTCGGTCCCGTAGCTCGCGAGTTGCGTGAAAATTATATGACAATCGTCTCACTTGCCCCAGAGGTACTTTAAAGGAGGATTCGAATTATGACAAAGTTACATATCAAGAAAGGCGACATGGTATATGTAAATGCCGGGAACGATAAAGGCAAGACCGGTAAAGTTCTCGAGGTGATTACAAAGAAAGATCGCGCCATCGTTGAAGGCGTCAACATGGTAAGTAAACATACCAAACCCAATTCAAAACACCCTCAAGGGGGAATTATTAAACGAGAGGCCGGTGTGCACATTTCCAACCTGCAGGTTGTGGATCCCGTTAAAGGTGGTGCCACCAAGATCGGTCGTCGTCTCAACGAAGACGGCAAGATTGTTCGCTATGCCAAAAAATCAGGAGAGGAGATCAAGTAATGGCAAAAGAGAAGAAAACCCAGGTACAGGCAGGTCCTACAATGGACCAGGTCAATTATGTTCCTTCTTTGAAGAAGAAATACAAAGAGGAAATCGTAGGTAAACTGATGAAGGAGTTTTCCTACTCTACTGTAATGCAGGTTCCGAGACTCGTTAAGATCACCATTAATCAGGGCATTGGAGCAGCCACTCAGGACAGGAAGCTCGTTGACGTTGCACAGCAGGAGCTCTCTCTCATTGCAGGAGCTCTCTCTCATTGCAGGTCAAAAAGCTGTCCAGACCGCTTCAAGAAAGGACATCTCCAACTTCAAACTCCGTAGAGGCATGCCTATCGGTGTGAAGGTTACCCTCCGCGCCACCAAGATGTATGAGTTCCTTGAGAGACTCATCGCCGTTTCACTCCCCCGTATCAGGGATTTCAAGGGTATCTCCGAGAATTTTGACGGCCGCGGCAATTATACCCTCGGCATCAAGGAGCAGATAATTTTCCCTGAGATTGACATCGACAAGATCGTCAAGGTGATGGGTATGGAGATTACATTTGTTACTACGGCCAAAAAAGACGAAGAAGCTTATGCACTCCTTCGTGAATTTGGCTTACCTTTTAAGAACATTAAGCACAACTAATAGGATATGGCAAAAGAATCAATGAAGGCTCGCGAAGTAAAACGCGCTAAGTTAGTAGCTAAGTATGCTGAGAAACGTAAGGCTCTGAAAGAAGCCGGAGACTGGGTTGCCCTCGACAAGCTCCCCAAGAACTCCAGCGCCTGCAGACTTCACAACCGTTGTTCGATCGCCGGTCGTCCAAAGGGTTATATGCGTCAGTTCGGCATCAGCCGTATTCAGTTCCGTGAGATGGCTTCCAAAGGCCTTATCCCGGGAGTGAAGAAAGCCAGCTGGTAAGAGATTTACACCTTAATTATATAAACATTGGATATCGGGCGTCCATATGGGCGTCGAATCTTAAAAACTAACAGAAATGACTGATCCAATCGCAGATTATTTGACTAGAATTCGAAATGCGTATCTCGCCGGTCACAAGACAGTAGAGATCCCCTCTTCGAAAATGAAAATGGAGATAACCCGCATTCTCCATGAGAAGGGTTATATCCTTGCCTATAAACTTGAGGAAGGCAAACCTTTCAACACCATTAAGATTGCTCTTAAGTATCATCCTGAGACAAAGAAGGCAGCAATCAAAAAGATTATCCGTGTAAGCTCACCCGGTCTGAGGCAGTACACCAACGTGGCTAAGATGCCCCGCGTACTCAACGGCCTGGGTATAGCAATTCTCTCCACTTCCAAAGGTATTATAACCAATAAGGAAGCCAGGGATCTCAATGTAGGCGGTGAAGTGCTTTGCTACGTTTACTAATAGTTACAAATACAAATAAATTATACAAAATGTCAAGAATTGGAAAATTACCTGTAAACCTGCCCGCAGCCGTCTCAGTGTCAATTGGAGAGGGTAATGTGGTGAAGGTTAAAGGCCCGCTCGGAGAATTGACCCAGAAGGTTGATCCTGATATCAAGGTATCGGTCGATGCGGGAGTCCTTACGGTGAAACGTCCTACAGATCAGCCCCGCCACCGTTCGATGCACGGTCTCTACCGCGCACTCATCAACAATATGGTGATAGGCGTATCTGAAGGTTTTACTGTAGAACAACAATTTGTGGGTGTCGGTTACCACGTTGCAGTAAACGGCCAGACCGTAATCTTCAACCTTGGTTTCTCCCACGAGATACACTTCCAGCTTCCCGCCGAGATTAAGGCTGAGGCCCCGGCTGTGAAGAAGGGTCAAAACCCGGTTTTAATTATGAAAAGCCACGACAAGCAACTCCTCGGTATGGTAGCGGCCAAAGTACGCTCACTGCGTAAGCCTGAACCTTACAAGGGCAAGGGTATCAAGTTCGTAGGCGAACAACTACGTCGTAAAGCCGGTAAGTCGGCCAGCGCCAAATAATAGGAGATTAAGTTATGGCATTGAATAAGATAGAAAGAAGAAAGAGAATCCACTACCGCATACGTAAAGTTGTAAACGGTACTCCCGAGAGACCGAGAATGGTAGTGTTCAGAAGCAACAAGCAGATCTATGTTCAGGTCATTGATGACGTGAACGCAGTCACCATCGCTTCAGCAGCTTCCAATGACAAGGCTCTTGTAGAGCAGTGTAAAGGTAAGACCGGCGTTGAGGCTGCACAAATAGTTGGCAAGGCAGTTGCAGAGCGTGCAATAGCTAAAGGTATAACCACCGTATCTTTTGACCGCGGAGGTTATCTTTATCACGGAAGAGTTAAAAGTTTGGCAGATGCTGCCCGCGAGGGTGGTCTTAAATTCTAAGGAGATATTATGGCAAATTCTAATGTAAAGAGAGTAAAGACTACTGATCTTGAGTTGAAAGATAGATTAGTAGCTGTTCGGAGAGTAACCAAGGTGACAAAAGGTGGACGTAATTTCAGTTTTGCTGCCATTGTTGTCGTAGGTGACGAGAACGGTGTAGTAGGATATGGCCTCGGAAAGGCAAATGAAGTGACTACCGCCATCTCCAAAGGTATTGAGGACGCAAAGAAAAACCTCGTAAGGATTCCCCTCAGCAAGAGGACCATTCCCCATGAGCAGTCAGCCAAATTCGGCGGTGCAAGGGTATTCATGAAGCCTGCGGCTCCCGGTACGGGAGTAAAGGCCGGTGGTGCCATGCGTGCCGTGTTCGATTCGGTGGGTATCCACGATGTTCTTGCAAAATCTAAAGGATCATCAAATCCTCACAACTTGGTAAAGGCCACAATAGCCGCCCTTACAGAGATGCGTGATGCATACACTGTTGCCGGTCTCCGTGGTATTCCGATGAGTAGGGTATTTAACGGATAAGGAGGAAGAATATAATGACTAAAGTAAAAGTTACTCAAATCAGGAGTCGCAGCGGCGCGACCGAAAGACAGATCGCAAACCTGGTCTCTCTGGGTATACGCAGGATGCATCACACCGTTGAGGTGGAACTTACGCCTGTCACCAAAGGTATGATTGAAAAAGTTCTTCACCTTGTTAAAGTTGAAGAGGTAAAGTAAAGGAGGAATAAAGATGAAATTGAATACACTTAAACCTGCAGAAGGTTCCAAAGGAAGAGCGAAGCGCGTAGGTCGTGGTCCCGGTTCGGGTCGCGGCAAAACGGCCAGCCGTGGTAACAACGGTGCAAAATCACGCTCAGGCTACTCCCGCAAGGCCGGTTTCGAAGGCGGTCAGATGCCTATACAGAGACGCCTTCCCAAGTTCGGTTTCAATAACCCGACCAGAGTGGAGTATAAGGCAATCAATCTGTCATCTCTTCAGACAGCTTGTGAGAAACACAATCTTACCACTGTCGATATTGACACAATGATTTCAATAGGTCTCGCCGGCAAAAACGATCTCGTGAAGATTCTGGGCAATGGCGAACTTACTGCTAAACTGGATGTTACTGCTAATGCATTCTCCGCTTCCGCCATCAAGAAAATTGAGGACGCCGGTGGAACTGCTAATAAAATCTGATCATTATGAAAAGATTTTTTCAGACAATAGTAAACATCTTCAAGATTGAAGAGCTCCGCAAAAGGATTCTTTATACTCTGGGACTGATTGTGATTTACCGTCTCGGCAGTTACATCGTGCTTCCGGGTATTGATGCATCTCAGCTTGCAAACTTGCAGACTCAATCTTCCGAAGGTCTCCTGGGACTGTTGAATATGTTCTCCGGTGGTGCCTTCGGTAACGCTTCAATCTTTGCATTGGGTGTTATGCCTTA
>JAKQLB010000303.1 GCA_029567375.1 Bacteroidota bacterium
AAAGGCAGAATACCACCGCCGCAAACGAGCGTCATGAAAATATACCCCTATGGCTTCGGGCATTTTCATGACGCTCGTTTGCGGCGGTGGTATTCTGCCTTTCGTACAAAACTGGGTTGCTGACTTCTCTGGCCATATCAACAGCTATTGGGTGGTTATTGCCGGATTTGCATATATTCTCTTCTATGCTCTTTTCGGTTATAAGAATGTTAACAAAGAGATTGCTACAGAATAATTATAAACTCATCAATAATAAGATCGAATAATATGTCAAAAGAATATGTGGTAGGAGTTGATATCGGAGGCCAGTCGGCTATGATCGGTATCGTGGACAGACGTGCCAACATCCTTGCCAGGAGCAGAATGGACACAAAAGTCTATGGTGAGGCAGATGCGGAGAAATTTATGGATGACCTCTGCGCCAACATCAGGAAGATTGCAGAGCATGTTGATTGGGATAATATAGAAGGCATCGGTATCGGTGCCCCCAACGGCAATTATTATCAAGGCACCATTGAGGGGGCAGCCAATCTCCCATGGGGTAAGGGAGTTGTACCTCTTAGAGACTATATTGCCAAAAAAACCGGCAAACCCGTAACGGTAACAAATGACGCAAATGCGGCAGCTATCGGAGAGATGCACTATGGCAATGCAAAAGGTATGACTAATTTCATTGAAATCACTCTCGGTACCGGTGTGGGCAGCGGTATTGTTGTCAATGGACAGATGGTCTATGGTCATGACGGCTTTGCCGGTGAACTTGGCCACACCTGTGCAGTCAGGTACAATGGTCGCCAATGCAACTGTGGCAAGGTAGGTTGCCTCGAAACATATGCTTCGGCGATCGGAGTTGCGCGCACAGCTCGTGAATGGCTCGATATGAGTGATGAGCCCTCTACGCTTCGTTCTCTTGAGGTGATAACATCCAAAGATGTTTATGATGCTGCTATCGCGGGAGATTCCATTGCAAAAAAGGTATTTGAATTCACCGGCCAGAAGCTGGGCGAGTCATTTGCCGACTTCGTGGCATTCAGTACACCTGAGGCCATCATCCTCTTCGGAGGTCTTGCAGAGGCAGGTGACCTTATTATGAAACCGATTGTGGAAGCGATGGAGGCCAATCTTCTCAGTATCTGGAAAGGTGGCAAGGTCAAAGTGCTCCGTTCCGGTCTTAAAGACTCTGATGCAGCCATTCTTGGCGCAGGTGCACTCGCCTGGTAAAAATTTTTAAATTATGAGACCATCAAGGATTATCATTTGTGTTGCAGCAGCCATTGCGGTTGCTGCAATGCTTTTCTCCTGTAGTGACGGTACAACCTTCACTGAATCGGAAAAAGCATTGATAGGTAGCGATACTTCTGCGGCGATAATGCCGCTTTATACTATAGACAGCCCATTAGAAACGGAATTGCTCCGTCAGGTCGCCGCCCCTCTGACGGCAAAGGATGTGGCTTCCGATGTTTATAGCGTATTAAGACATAGGATGCTATGTACGGTCAATAACCCCGAAAATGAGGGAGTAGGTATTGCAGCGCCGCAGGTCGGCATCAGTAGACAACTCATAGCGGTACAAAGATTTGACAAAGAAGGAGCACCTTTCGAGTTTTATCCTAATGCGGTCATAACTTTTTACTCTCCGGAAAAGAAATATGGATGGGAGGGTTGTCTTTCAGTCCCCGGATGTCGTGATACTGTGCTTCGCTCCACATCCGTTGTAATTTCATACAATGATGAACTCACCTTTGAGCCCTGTACGGATACCATTTCCGGATTTACGGCAGTCATTTTCCAGCACGAAACTGACCATCTGAAAGGCGTTCTCTATATCGATTATTAAGGAGTTTTGAGCCGCCTCTTCATAATTGGAATATTTTTTGTGCCTTATATGGGAAACCAAAAATACCATTTATGAAACGAATTCTGTTATTGGCTGCTGTATGCCTTATGACACTTGCTCTCACCGGTTGTGACAAAATTGGTGAGATTGATGGCACTTACAAAGTTGAATCTGTAATTCACAATGGTAAATCGGAATCCCCTATTTCCGATTATGATGATCCATCTGTGGTTATTGAGTCAAAAAGCGGCTGGTATACTCTTCAACTCAACAACATTATTGTCGGTTATCCTCAACTTATACTCAAGGTGACTGACGTCATGGAGGATGGTAGCCGCACCAATTTTACCGCCGGCGGCACAGAAGGGTATCTTACAGTAGAGGCTACGGGGTCTCTCTACAAAGGCAAAGTTCCCGAACTTTCCATAAGAACCAATATTCAATCCCCTCTTAACGGCCGCTGGATGATCGGCGCTAAAAGGGCAGGAGGCACTTTTTTCGGCACCAAAGCTATCCGCTGGAACACTATCTATCTGCCGGATATAACTGTAAAGCTCACTACTTCTGCCGGCAGCAGCTCATTTATGCTTGGGGGACAGTCAATCACTCTCTCAATCCTTTCCACTATTATTGATAATATTGTTGGAACAATAGCCACAAATATCTGCTGCGGAGACATCACATTCCAAGATGATTGCAGCTTCAATGTTCAGCTTGACGGTTCATTCATGACCGCTTTTGATGCAGAAGGACTCAAAATCATCTCTAATTTCGCAAGTTCATCACCTTTCCACTATATGGTGGTTGACGGGGAACTCTATATTCATGTTCCCGCAAGTGCCGTTGCTGATCTTAAGAAAGTGCTTGACGGTATGGGATTCAGTTTCTCTATAGAAGAGAAGTCGTTTGACATCAAGCTTCCAATTGCCGATATTTCTGAGGAGTCATTTTCGCTTGTTCTCAATAAGGAAACCATACTTCCACTTCTGGATGGAACATACTCATTTATTCAGAATTGTGACAGGGAGTGGAGATTGGCGATAGGTATCAGTGAGATCGAGTATGCCAACATGGTCAATATGTATAACTTGATAGTTGATTTCCTTAACGAGAGTGAAGTCGATTTACAAATTACAATCAAGTATGTGCCTTACGTGCCCGGAGACAGACCTTGGGAAAAATAGAAACCCGTAACAAACTAAGAACTCAAACAGTACCTCGTACCTCGTACCAAACTACACACTACCCACTTCAGACTACATACTAAAAAAACCTCAGCTTCATTTGCTGAGGTTTTTTTAATTTACCTTTCCAGTTTGTGGATTGTAAGACCGCTTCGGAGCTTTGGCTCAAACCAGGTGGTCTTGGGAGGCATGATATTGCCTGTGTCAGCAATGTTAATCAGTTGTCTCATAGAAACCGGATAGAGTGCGAAAGCCGCAGCCATTTCTCCTGAGTCCACCCTTTTCTTCAACTCCCCAAGACCGCGGATACCGCCCACGAAGTCAATTCTGGTGCATGTGCGGAGATCCTTAATGTCGAGAAGCTTGTCAAAAATGAGATTGGAGCAAACTGTAACATCGAGAACACCGATAGGATCATTATCATCGTAGGTCCCTGGCTTTGCAGTCAGCGAGTACCACACACCTTCAAGATACATCGAGAAGTTGTGAAGTCCGGAGGGTCGATAAGGCTCCGCCGAGCCCTTCTTTTCGATAACGAAATCCTCTTTAAGAGCTTCGATAAACTCTTTCGGAGTCATGCCGTTGAGGTCCTTGACAACTCTGTTGTAATCGATAATCTTCAGGTGACTTTCCGGGAATACTACCGCCATGAAGTAGTTGTACTCCTCATCACCGGTGTGGTTGGGATTATTGCGGCGCTGTTCTTCTCCGACAAGAGCAGCTGCTGCTGTCCTGTGGTGACCATCCGCCACATAAAATGCGGGGATGCCTGCAAAAATCTCAGTGATACGTGCGATATCTTGCTTGTTGCTGATTATCCATAAATGGTGTCCGAAACCGTCGTCCGCAACAAAATCATACTCGGGTTCACCGGCAGCATAACGGCTCACTAAAGCATTGATCTCAGCATTGTCGGGATAGGTGAAGAATACGGGCTCTACATTTGCATTCTGGATGCGAACATGGATCATACGATCCTCCTCTTTATCCTTACGTGTAAGCTCATGCTTTTTAATCTTGCCGGTCAGGTAGTCTTCTACATTGGCACAGACAACGAGGCCGTATTGGGTGCGGCCATCCATAGTCTGGGCATACACATAATAGTTCTCAGCAGTATCTTGTACAAGCCATCCTCTCTTCATCCAGAGTTTGAAGTTTTCAACTGCCTTGTCATAGGCGGGCTGTGAGTGTTCGTCTATGATAGGGTCGAAATCGATTTCCGGCTTGGTGATATGTAGGAGTGACTTTTCACCCGCTTCGGCCTTCGCCTCAACCGAATTGAGCACGTCGTAAGGGCGCGCTGCCACTTCTTTGACAATCGCTTTTGGAGGGCGGATAGCTGCAAAAGGTTTTATTTTTACCATATTATCTGATGAGATTATTTATTGAGTTGGAATGTTCTGTCGCCTGTAGCGAAGAATTTACAAATCTGGCTGGCAGCGGCAAGTCCGGCGTTGACATTGGCTTCCTCAGTCTGAGCACCGCATTTTTTAGATGATGATAAATAACGAACACCAAACTTTTGAACCATTTCCTCGTGATTTCCGGGACAAATATCTGTTCCATACTTAAACTTAGGACGTTCTTCCATAATACGCACCAAATCAGCTTCGTTAATCACCTCTTTGCGTGCAGTATTAATTATAATGGCATTCTGAGGCAAACGACTCATTAAGTCGTAATTGATGCATCCCTTTGTTTGGTCGTTAGCCGGCATATGAAGCGAAACGATGTCGCTCTTGTCGTATAACTCTTCAGGAGAAGTAATAGCGGTTACACCATACTGGTCTCCCAATTTCGGGTTACGTGCCAATGAAGGAGAAAAGGCATATACTTCCATTCCGAAACCTTTGGCAATATTGGCTACAATTTTTCCGATATTACCGAAAGCATGCAATCCCAGTTTTTTACCTTTAAGCTCCGAACCTGATGCACCTGAAAAGCCTGCGCGCTGCAAATATATAAGCATACCAAACACAAGCTCGGCTACCGCATTGGAGTTTTGTCCGGGGGTATTCATTGCAACGATGCCTTTTTCAGTACAGGCTGCAAGGTCGAGGTTGTCAAATCCGGCTCCCGCGCGTACGACAATTTTGAGTTTTGGCGCAGCGGCAACAACGTCGGCTGTTACCTTATCTGAGCGCACGATAAGTGCGTCAGCATCTGCAACAGCTTCGAGAAGCTGGTCGGTAGAGGTATATTTTTCCAGGAGTACCAGTTTATGGCCTGCTTCTTCAACAATCTTTCTAATGCCGTCAACGGCAGCTTTTGCAAAGGGTTTTTCTGTAGCTACTAGTACTTTCATATCTCTTATTATTTTTTATGGATTTTTTCAAATTCTTTCATACAGTCAACAAGCGCCTGAACAGCCTCTTTGGGGCAGGCGTTGTAGATAGAGGCGCGGAAGCCACCTACTGAGCGGTGACCCTTGATTCCAACCATTCCTCTCTCTTTGGCAAATGCCATAAATTCGTCCTGGAGGGACTCATAGCCTTCAGCCATTACGAAGCACACGTTCATGATGGAACGGTCTTCCTTTGCTGCAGTACCTACGAAGAGGGAATTACGGTCAATTTCATCATAAAGAAGTTTTGCTTTTTCTACATTCATCTTTTCCATTACCTTAAGACCCCCGAGGCCCTTCACCCATTTAAGAGTCTCAGTCATTACGAAGATGGGGAATACGGGAGGAGTATTGAACATTGAGCCCTTGTCAACATGGGTTCTGTAGTCAATCATTGTGGGTAAATATCTTGATACCTTTCCAAGAATATCCTTGCGTACGATAACAAAAGTAACGCCTGCAGGACCAACGTTTTTCTGTGCACCGCCATATATGATGGCGTACTTGGAAACGTCTACGGGACGGCTCATGATATCGGATGACATGTCGGCCACAAGGTTTACGGGGCAGTCCATATCATACCTGATCTCTGTTCCATAGATGGTGTTATTGGTGGTGATATGGAAATAATCGAGGTCTGTGGGGATCTCATATCCCTTGGGAATGTAGCTATAGGTCTTTTCAGCAGAAGAGGCGATGCAAACGGCATTGCCGATGCCCTTGGCCTCTTTGAAAGCTTTTTTCGCCCATGATCCTGTATCGAGATAACCTGCTTTGTTCTCGAGGAGGTTCATTGCAACGTAGAGGAACTGGAGAGATGCACCTCCACCGAGGAAGAGCACTTCGTAGTTGTCAGGAATATTGAGGAGTTCTTTCCAGAGTGCACGGCACTCGTCCATAACAGCCTCCCACTCTTTTGAGCGGTGTGAAACGGAAATAACAGGCATACCTGTACCCTTGAAATCCTGTAATGCAGCTATTGCAGCGTCGATGGCCTGCTTAGGCAGTACGCAAGGGCCTGCGTTGAAATTGTAAACTTTTTTCATATTTTTGATTATATTTTATTTGTTGTTTATCCTACAAAGATATAATAATTTCGCAATAAATCACTTTTTGCTTACGATTTTCAAGTTCCGGGTGTCGGTGGTTTTCTCGCAATAATGGCAGAGAAGCAAAACTTCGTTCCTTTCCCGCACGGTAGTGAATTTTGTCGGAATATCCTGATGGTTGGTTACGCACATCGGATTCATGCATCTGAAGATGCCTATGAAACTTTCAGGAATTGAAATTATCTTCTTTTCCACCACTTCATAGTCGCGAATTATATTGATTGTGGCGTTAGGTGCTATCAGGGCAATTTCGCCTATCTCCTCATC
>JAKQLB010000291.1 GCA_029567375.1 Bacteroidota bacterium
GGATTGGCAGCTCCGCCTTTGATCTGCAATTTAATAAACCCGGCAATTTCTTTAGCCATAATGTCTTTTGTTTATTATTCTTTTGTTACCTGAGCAAAATTCAACTCAATGACCGACTTCCTGCCGAAGATTTTAACCATAACCTTGAGTTTTCTTCTCTCCTCGAGAATTTCCTCAACATTACCGCTGAAATCTTTGAAAGGGCCGTCGATAATCTTTACAGCTTCCCCTACAACAAATGGTACCAAGATCTCTCCGTCCTGATCACTCAATTCGTCCACACGTCCCATGATACGGTCAATCTCCGACTGACGTACCGGATTGATTACCCTTTCCTTGCCTTCGGTAAGGAAACCGATAATATTGGGAAGTTCGCGAAGTCCATCCTGGGCAATACCTAGGATTTCCTTCTCAAACCTCTCTCTTTCGTTTGTGTCATCTTGATTGTCGGACTTAAGAGAGGGGAATGTAATTTCCACAAAGAGATAACCTGGAAAAAAATTACGCTCTGCGCTTACGCGCTTGCCATTTTTTATCACAAAATACTTTTCAGTAGGAACCAGGACATCAGTAACATGCTTAAGCATGCCTTTGCCCATCTCCTTTTCAATATATTCTTTGGCGATTTTCTCTTTGTTGCCAATTATACGGACAACATACCACTTCTTGGTGATTTCACTCATAGCATTACAATTGGTAAAGACCTGTCATAATGGTTTTGATAACGAAATCTATAAGCCAGATTACAACTGACAGAATCAGCGTGCTGACCATAACCAGAATAGCTGAATGCTGGAGCTTATTCCAGGTAGGCCAGGCAACTTTTGTTGTAAGTTCTTTGTAAGACTCTTTTACGTAAGTTCCTAATTTGCTCATTGTTATTATTTTGTTGGCAAAGACAATTGGAAGCGGTTGCTTTGCCGGTTAATAACATACCGACGCGTAACCATCGGTATTGGCAGGGGAAGAGAGATTCGAACTCCCACCTATGGTTTTGGAGACCATTATTCTACCCTTGAACTATTCCCCTCCTATATGATAACAAAAGGGTGGCGCTAATTGTGTCACCCTCTTGTTATTAGTATTATTGATTAGCCAAGAATCTTAGTAACCTGACCTGAACCTACTGTACGCCCACCTTCGCGGATTGCGAAACGGAGACCTTCATTCAAAGCCACAGGGTAGATAAGCTCAACATTAATTTTAACGTTGTCACCGGGCATTACCATCTCAACACCTGCAGGGAGTTCAATCTCACCGGTAATGTCAAGTGTACGGATGAAGAACTGAGGACGATACTTGTTGTGGAAAGGAGTGTGGCGACCACCTTCATCTTTCTTCAACACGTAAATTGCAGCCTCGAATTTTCTATGAGGAGTAATAGTGTTAGGGTGGGCAATAACCTGACCTCTCTTAATCTCTCTCTTGTCAATACCGCGGAGAAGGAGACCTACGTTATCACCGGCTTCTCCCTGGTCAAGAATTTTGCGGAACATCTCAACACCTGTAACTACTGACTTTCTGGGCTGCTCACCAAGACCGATGATCTGTACCTCATCACCTGTCTTTACAACACCTGTCTCAATACGACCGGTAGCAACTGTACCACGACCGGTGATGGAGAAGATATCCTCTACAGGCAGCAGGAAAGGTTTCTCATTGTCACGCTTGGGAATAGGAATATAAGTATCCACTGCATCCATAAGCTCAACAACCTTTGCCTCCCACTCAGGATCGCCATTGAGAGCACCAAGAGCGGAACCGCGAATAACAGGAGCGTTGTCACCGTCAAACTCATAAAAGCTGAGGAGTTCACGAACTTCCATCTCAACGAGTTCAATCATTTCAGGATCGTCAACAATGTCCACCTTGTTGAGGAAAACAACGATACGGGGAACGTTCACCTGACGGGCGAGAAGAATGTGCTCGCGAGTCTGGGGCATCGGACCGTCTGTAGAAGCTACAACGAGGATAGCACCGTCCATCTGTGCAGCACCTGTAACCATGTTTTTAACATAGTCAGCGTGGCCGGGGCAGTCTACGTGAGCGTAGTGGCGATTTGCAGTTTCATACTCTACGTGAGAAGTGTTGATGGTAATACCACGCTCTTTCTCTTCAGGAGCATTGTCAATTTGATCGAAGGATTTAACCTCAGAAAGACCCTGCTTTGCCAATACTTTGGTGATAGCAGCTGTCAAAGTAGTTTTGCCATGGTCAACGTGGCCGATAGTACCGATGTTTACATGCGGTTTATCTCTTTTAAAACTTTCTTTTGCCATAATTTTGTTTTTATATTGTTATTAATTGCTGGAGCCGGTGGAGAGAATTGAACTCTCGACCTCTTCCTTACCAAGGAAGCGCTCTACCCCTGAGCTACACTGGCAGTATTTCAACTTGAGCGGAAGACGAGGTTCGAACTCGCGACCCTCAGCTTGGAAGGCTGATGCTCTACCAACTGAGCTACTTCCGCCTAATCAACAAAAAAAGTGGGGAGAGCAAGATTCGAACTTACGAAGGCGTACGCCAGCAGATTTACAGTCTGCCCCATTTGGCCACTTTGGTATCTCCCCAGGCTTTTGCAATCTTTCAAACGAGCCGACAGAGGGATTCGAACCCACGGCCTGCTGATTACAAATCAGCTGCTCTGGCCAACTGAGCTATGTCGGCTTTCCAAATTGGGAGTGCAAATATATGCCATTTATCTCAATCGGCAAAATTTTTCGGAAAATTATGCATTATTTTTTCGTTACCACAACAGACTACCTATCCAGAAGGCAACGAAAGCAAAGAGCCAGGCAACCACGAGCGTGGTGATTATGGAAATCAGAGACCATTTCCAACTGCCGCTCTCGCGGCGAATGACGGCAGCAGTCGCTACACATGGAATATATAGTAGCGAAAAGACCATAAAAGATAGTGCGTTGGCCCGATTAATATTGCCGTCGGAGGCTATCCTTGCCGAAAGTGCAGTAGTATCCAGCTCTTCGCCGCTCTCCTGGTAGAGAACTCCCAGAGTGCTGATGATAAATTCTTTAGCTGTGATGCCGGCAATAAGTGCCGCACTCATTTTCCAGTCAAAACCCAGAGGAGCCATAACAGGCTCCACTGCCTCACCGAAGCGGTGTAAATAGGATGGAGAGGCTTCTTCTTCCGGCACACCCTCATTAATGGGGAAATAATCCAGTGCCCAAACGATCACTACTGCAAGCAACACCACCGTACCGATTTTCTTAAGATACTCCGATGCAGCACTCCACATGCCTTTGAGGGCAGCTCGGATGTTCGGGATCCTCAGTGGAGGCAATTCTGTCTCATAGTCCTCCGATTTTTCCCTAAAAAAAATCTTTTTATTGATAAGCGCTATTACGATACCGGTCAATATACCACCCAGATAGAGAAGCATCATCACCAATGTGCTGTGTTGCGGGAAAAATATCCCCGAAAAAAGCAGAAATGTAGGGATACGAGCACTACATGGGATATAGGGGATCATCATCATAGTAAGGATACGATCTCCGCGCCTTTTTATGCTCCTTGTAGCCATTATCGCCGGCACATTGCACCCAAATCCCATCAGCAAAGGAATGAACGAACAACCGTGAAGACCGATTCCGTGCATAAATTTATCCATCAACTTCGCCGCTCTGGGCAAATACCTCGTCTCCTCAAGGAGAAATATGAAGAAAAAGAGTATAAGTATATTGGGCAGGAATGCCAGCACCGCGCCAATGCCATTGATTATACCGTTTTGAAGGAAATCCAGAAGCCATCCATCCTGCATCCTTTGCCCGAGAAAGAATGATAATTTTCCCATCAGAGCCTCAATCCATTGCTGAGGGTAGGAACCGAGCTTAAAAGTAGAGAAGAACATGAGCCAGATGACGGCCAGAAAAATCAAAAGACCCCAGAATTTGTGGGTCAACACCGGAAACTCGCCATCACTATCACCCCCCATATTATGGATACCTCTGGTATGGTCGTGGCTGCGTTTAACCATTTAAAAGTGCTTTTAATATTCCATCAACATCATATCCGCACTCCTTGTGAAGCTCCTCGGGTGTGCCCTGACCTACGAATTTGTCCGGCATACCAAGTCCTATTACCTTGCAAGGAAGCTTATGTGATGCCACATACTCCGAGA
>JAKQLB010000317.1 GCA_029567375.1 Bacteroidota bacterium
GACGTGTGGTTAAGGTAATGAAGAGTGATTTTTACAGCGACGGTTATACCCTTCCCGACATCCCATGGGACGGCTGCGACGAGAAGCGCGGAAGGGTGGCAAGAGGACTCTATCTGTGGCGTGCAGAAGCAATTACCGCAAATGGCGAGAAAACATCAGCCACAGGCCGTTTCATCATTTTGTAAAACATTACAATAAGATGCCCTTATTTTTGTTTTATATTTGCACAGATTTTTTGGATATATCTAGATATGAAAAATAATGCGCTGATTGCTGGCATAATATTGCTATTATATCTGTTTACCGTTCCGGTTACCGCACAGGAAGAATATAACGCAATTTATGCAGTTGTACCTTTTCTGACTATCGCGCCTGATTCACGTGCAGGAGCACTGGGAAATGCCGGAGTTGCAACCTCTGCAGATCTGTACAGCATGCACTGGAACCCTGCCAAATATGCCTTTATTGACGGTAAGGCTGGTTTCGGGATGTCATATGTACCATGGCTGAGAGCTCTGGTTAACGACATAAACCTGTCAAACATTACGGGATTCTATCGGATTGACAACAGGCAGGTAGTTGCTGCCAGCCTTATGTATTCAGCACTTGGCAGAATTGAGTTCACAGATGAGTATGGTGGCAGATTAATGGATATCAATCCAAACGAATTCTCAGTTGATGCAGCCTATTCGCGCCTTTTTTCAGAGCATTGGTCTGGTGGCGTTGCACTCAGATTCATCTATTCAAACCTGACGGGCGGACAATATGTTGGAAGCGAACCCACAAAAGTCAGCACTGCTTTCGCAGCAGATGCCTCGGTCTTTTATACTACCCCGCTTGAGCTGGGTTCCAGAACCGGCAACATAGCTGCCGGTCTGAACTTCTCCAACATAGGTTCCAAGATGAGTTACACAACCAATAAGGATCCAGACTTCATACCAATGAACATGCGTCTTGGAACCACTTTCAGCATTGACCTTGACAAGTACAATACAATCGAATTCTCTCTTGACCTCAATAAACTGCTCGTGCCAACCCCTCCAGAAACTGATTTTGAGACTAAGGAGATAATTAAAGGAAAAGATCCTAATGTCTCTGTTCCGGTGGCAATCTTCCAGTCCTTCTATGATGCTCCCGGAGGATTCAAGGAAGAGCTCCAGGAGTTTACCCAATCCTTCGGTATCGAATACTGGTATAATCAACAGTTTGCACTCAGGGCAGGCTATCATAACGAAGCCATGTACAAAGGCAACAGAAAGTTT
>JAKQLB010000292.1 GCA_029567375.1 Bacteroidota bacterium
ACTTTTGCGTTGTCGTCAATTTTAAAGATGACCGAGTAGCAGAGTTTATCCTCGTGCGGACGCAGGGAGCAGAGATTGTTGGAGAGTTTTTCGGGGAGCATCGGTATGGTCCTGTCCACCAGATAGACCGAAGTGGCGCGGTTGAAGGCCTCTTTGTCCACCGGAGTATCGGGTGTTACGTAGTGAGTCACATCTGCGATGTGGATTCCCACCTCACAGATGCCATTTTCCAGCTCTCTTATCGAGAGTGCATCGTCAAAGTCCTTGGCATCCGAAGGGTCGATGGTAAAGGTGGTGACGGGGCGATAGTCCCAGCGTTTGGCGATCTCATCGGCGGTTATCACATCTGATATGGCGTTGGCAGCACTCTCCACCTCCGGTTCGAAACGGTAGGGGAGATTGTATTGCGCAAGGATGGAGTGCATCTCGGTATCATTTTCTCCCGGGACTCCGAGTACATCCACTATTTTACCAAGGGGTTCGGGACTTCGACGCGGCCAGTCGGTCACCAGCACAGCCACCTTTATCCCTTTGGCTGCCTTGATGCCACCCATTTCCGGCAAGTCATCGAGGCTATCTACAGGGATGCGGATATCATAGGGCATATTGCGGCTCTCCACTATGGCCCAGACCTGCTTTCCAACTATGTGCAGCACTCCGATATGAGGCTTGCGTGAACGCTCTATTATGTGTTTTACTTCGCCTTCAATCCTTCGTACTCTTGGGTCTATATTCTTGGAAATAAGGATCTTGACGCGGTCACCATGCAAAGCGCCCCGCATCTTGCTGATGTGGATGAATATATCATTGGGAATTCCTTCAACAGTAACAAATCCGAATCCGTCTCTGGTGAGATTGATTATGCCTTCAGCCTCAACTTTATTTTTGCTTCGCCTGTCGGATGCCTTTACGGGATCCTGCATCTTTCTTGTACTCTTTTTACTCCCTTTGGAAGATTTGCTCCCGCTGAAATCATTTTTCTTTCTCTTTGTTGCCATAATTCGTAACTTTGCCCATTGCTCCGTTCAGACGGAAGAAATGTAGTAACAAAATTAACAAATTTGAATAGATAATGAATAAAAAAGTACTCTTGATAATAATGGATGGCTGGGGAGAAGGGCGTCAAGATCACTCTAATGCTATATATACAGCCGGAACACCCGAAATTGATGAACTGAAAGCGAATTATCCTTTTTCGCAGCTAAGTGCGAGCGGTGAGGATGTGGGTCTTCCCGATGGGCAGATGGGTAATTCCGAGGTGGGACACCTGAATATCGGAGCCGGTCGTGTGGTATATCAAGACCTCGTTAAGATAAATATTGCCTGTCGCGAACATGCTCTGATGTCAAACAAGGAGATTGCGGCGGCTTACGAATATGTGAAAAAATCGGGTAAGCAACTCCATTTCATGGGACTTTGCTCGCACGGCGGGGTACACAGTTCTCTCAATCATCTCTATGAATTCTTACGCGAAGCGGCCAATGCAGATTTGAAAAAAGTATTCGTGCACTGTTTTATGGATGGTCGTGATACCGACCCCAGAAGCGGAAAGGGCTATGTGGCCGAGTTGGAGGAGGTTCTGTCTCGCACCACCGGAAAGATAGCCTCCGTGGTGGGCCGTTATTATGCAATGGACAGGGACAAGAGATGGGAAAGAATCAAGGAGGCCTATGACCTTCTCGTCAGTGGCAAAGGTCGTAAGGCTCTTTCGGCGGTGGATGCCATAGAGGAGTCATACCGGGAAGAGGTTACTGATGAATTTATAAAGCCGATATCCATAGTGTCGGAAAACGGCGCTCCCGTAGCCACCATACAAGAGGGCGATGCAGTCATCTTCTTCAATTTCAGGAATGACCGTGCCCGTGAAATGACCTACGTCCTCACCCAGGCCGACATGCCGGAAACAGGAATGCATACCATTCCTCTCTACTATTGCACCCTGACTCCATATGATGATAAATTTCAGGGACTTCATATCCTTTTCGATAAGGAGAATGTGCCCGAGACTATCGGAGAGGTAGTTTCCTCTCTCGGCAAGAAACAACTCCGCATTGCCGAAACGGAAAAATATGCACACGTAACCTTTTTCTTCAATGGCGGACGCGAAAAAGAATTCGCCGGAGAAGATCGTATATTGATCAATTCCCCGAAAGTGGCAACCTATGATCTAAAGCCTGAGATGAGCGCATTGGAGGTAAAGGATGCGCTGATAGTCGAGCTTACCACAGGCAAACACGATATGGTGATACTCAACTTCGCCAATGGAGATATGGTGGGACATACGGGTGTCTATGATGCCATCCTGAAGGCGGTAAGGACTGTTGATACTTGTGTGGGCGAGGTTGTCAGAGCGGCACGTAAGGCCGGATATTCTGTCCTTATTACCGCAGACCACGGCAATGCCGACAATGCCGTCAATGAAGACGGCTCTCCCAATACAGCCCATTCACTCAATAAAGTGCCCTTTATAGTGGTAGATGACGATGTGAAAGAGGTCAGCGACGGTATCCTGGCCGATATTGCCCCTACCATGCTAAAACTTATGGGAATTCCTCAGCCTGATATTATGACGGGCCGTTCACTTATAAAGATATAAACTAATAGAAATCCTTTGTAATGTCATTTGTTCACCTTCACGTCCACTCGCAATACTCCATCCTCGACGGAGCTTCTCCCATCAAGTCCCTTTTCCAAAAGGCACGCAAGTATGGACAGCCCGCCCTTGCACTAACCGACCACGGTTATATGTATGGTGTCAAGGAGTTTTTAAGGGTGGCAGCCGAATATCCCGATGTAAAACCCATTGTAGGGTGTGAGGTCTATGTGGCACAGGTGGACAGGCATACCCGTCGCGGAAAAATAGACCAGAAGGCCTATTACCTGATCCTTTTGGCAAAAAACATCACAGGATACCACAATTTGGTCAAACTTTGTTCGCTGGGTAATATAGAGGGATTTTATTTTCATCCGAGAATTGACCGTGAACTGATTGAAAAATATCATGAGGGATTGATTTGTACCACTGCCTGTCTTGGCGGAGAAGTACCCAGACGCATAATGGAAGGTAATATGGAGGCTGCCGAAGAAGCCGTACTCTGGTACAAATCCATCTTCGGAGACGATTATTATCTGGAGGTTCAAAGCCATCCCACCGATGTGCCTCTTGCCCCGAAGGAAACCTTTGAAAAACAGCAGATTGTCAACGAGGCTCTTTATGAGTTGGCAAAAAAGCACGACATCAAGGTGGTCGCTACCAACGATGTCCATTTTGTAGATAAAGAGGACGGGCCTGCGCACGACCGTCTTATTTGTCTCACATTCAATAATAATGTGGATGACCCCGACAGGCTGCGTTATACCCAACAGGAGTATTTTAAAAGTAAAGAGGAGATGGCGGCACTATTTCCCGACCATCCGGAGGTATTGTCCAATACTCTTGAAGTTGCCGACAAAGTAGAACTTTATTCCATCGACTCAGATCCGATACTGCCCCATTTCCCAATCCCGGAAGAGTATGAAGATTCGGACGAATATCTTAGATATCTCACCTACAAAGGTGCGGAAATTCGTTATGGAAAAGAGCTTCCTCAAAAGATACGCGACCGAATTGATTACGAGCTGGAAACCATCAAAAAGATGGGGTATCCCGATTACTTCCTCATTGTGCAGGACTTTATAGCTGAAGCGCGTAAAATGGGTGTTTCGGTAGGTCCGGGACGAGGTTCTGCAGCGGGATCCGTAGTGGCATACTGTCTAAAGATTACCAATATCGACCCCATCAAATATGATCTCCTGTTTGAGCGTTTCTTAAATCCCGACCGTATTTCTATGCCCGATATCGACATAGACTTTGATGACGAAGGACGTTCCAAGGTATTCGAATATGTGGAAAATAAATATGGCAAAGATCATGTTGCCCATGTGATCACATTCGGTACGATGGCAACCAAAAGTGCCATTAGAGATGTTGCCCGTATTGAGCAGGTGCCTCTTCAGGAGGCGGATCGTCTGAGCAAACTCGTCCCGAGGTCATTTGAAATAGATGCTTACGACAAATCCGATTCTACGTCGCTGGTCAAGGTAGAAGTGCCTCCGACTGTAAAACTCTGTGTAGAGAGAATACAGGACTTTAAAGATGCCCTTGATTCGGAGGATAAAAATCTGAGCAATACGATTAAATATGCTCAACAGCTTGAAGGCAGCATTCGCCAGACCGGAGTTCACGCCTGTGCCCTTATCATAGGTCGTGAAGACCTTACCAACATAATTCCCATAACAGTGGAGGAGGATAAGGATAGCAAGGAGAAAATCTGGGTTTCACAATATGAAGGCTCCTATATTGAACAGGTGGGTATGCTCAAGATGGACTTTCTCGGTCTGAAGACTCTTTCAATCATCAAAGAGACGATGTCCAACATTGTTGAGAGCGGCCATGAACCTTTTGACATTGAAGCCATTCCCATCGACGATCCTCTTACTTACAAACTTTTCAGTAAGGGCAATACTACAGCGGTTTTTCAGTTTGAGTCGGATGGCATGAAAAAATGGTTACGCGAACTGCATCCGACCCGTTTTGAAGACCTGATTGCAATGAATGCACTCTATCGTCCCGGTCCTATGGAATATATCCCCGATTTTGTGGCCCGTAAACATGGAAAACAGGAGATTACATATGACCTGAAGGAGATGGAGGAGTATCTTGAGGACACCTATGGCATTACGGTATATCAGGAACAGGTGATGCGTCTTTCCCAGGAGCTTGCAGGAGTTACTCCCGGTATGGCCGATACGCTCCGTAGTGCCATGGGTAAAAAAAGGCTCAGTGTGATGGAGAAGCTCTACGATCAGTTTATGGAAGGAGCTCTGGCCAAAGGTCACCCGCAAGAGATTTTGGAAAAGATCTGGAAGGACTGGAAGAGTTTTGCAGAGTATGCGTTCAATAAGTCACACGCCACCTGTTATGCCTGGCTGGGTTATCAGACCGGTTATCTTAAGGCACACTATCCTGCTCAATTTCTGGCTGCCAACCTCAGCAAAAACCTCAACGACATTGAGGAAATCACCAAACTGATGGATGATTGCAAAAGGATGAAAATCGAAGTTCTCGGACCTGACATCAACGAGAGCCGTACTACATTTACCGTCAACAAGAAGGGCAATATCCGTTTCGGAATGGCAGGTATCAAAGGGGTGGGAACCAATGTCATTGATGCGATTATCGAGGAAAGGGAGCGCGGAGGCGCATTTGCCGATATATTCGATTTCGTAGAAAGACTTCCTTCGGGTGTTGTCAACCGCAGGGTAATAGAGTGTCTCATCTATTCGGGCTCCTTTGACTCCTTTGGTGATATTCACCGGACGCAGTATGCCCTTTTTAACAACAAGGATGAGTCCTTTATTGACGAACTTCTGAAATATACCTATAAATATCAGAACGATAGTGTGATGCAGGGCGGACTTTTCGGGGATATCGAAGAGATGAAGCCGGTGCGTCCCGAGATCCCGCCCCTCCAGGAATATGATGAGATAGAACTTCTCAAAAAGGAGAAAGAGCTTGTGGGTATGTATATCTCTTCCCATCCGTTGGACAAATTCAGATTTGAATTTGACAACTTGGTGACAGTCGAACTCAGCGAGGTGCGCAGCATAGAAGATAATCTCTCAAGGGATCCCAAACTCCGGAACATTGAATTTACGGTAGGAGGCCTTGTGACTGATGTGCAGATCAAATATACCCGTACCGGCAACCGCCCCTGGTGTACATTCACGGTAGAGGATTTCAATGGCAGCCATACATTTTCTCTTTCGGGTAGGAGCTATGAAGCTTATATGCACTACATGGTGGATCACACTGCTTTGTTGATCAAGTGCGTGACGAAAGAACTTTACCGTAAGGAAGCGGAAGACAATAAGAAGGCGCCGGAATATCGTCTCTTCATTGCCAATATGACTCTTCTCTCCAACGCAAAAGAGCAATTTTTCAAAGAATTCCATATATCTATGGATCTGGAGCAGTCGGATGCCGGTTTCCGAAAGGCTTTGACAAAAAAATTGCGTACCCATAAAGGGGAGACGCCTCTTTTTATCGACCTTTCATTCAATCATAACGGAGAAAAAGAGACAGTTTCGCTCTATTCCAACAAATTCAGGGTATCGGTAGATGGAGAGCTTGTGGATTGGCTTTACGAACAGGGTCTGGATTGCCGTGTCGTCAAGAAGATGAATTGGTAAAGAGACTCAATAACTCCTCGATGGATTTGGCTTTTATATTTTTCCCATCCGGGAATGAAACGATGAATTCGGTGGAAGAAACACATTGCACCGAAATAATATTTTCAGCTGGAGCCGTAGGGGCAAATCCTTTGCGTTTCAGCGCATTTCCTACCCAAAAAGCACTCCGTGCCTCTCCATCGACACCGACGGGATTTTCCGAAGGGACAGGAGAAATTTTTCCCGAATAGGAGTCGAAAACCACTCCCTTTTTGCTAAAGAAAGATTCCAGCACTCCGTTGAGAATCAAATCTTCCGGTGTGCCGCAAACCATAGGCGCGGATGCACGGTTATCCTTTGCACCCCTCTCCTGAAGCCAGAGTTTGTCACCGAGTTGGATTGCGGAATCCAGGTCGTGGGTAGAGAGCAGGATGCTTTTCTGCTGCTCCCGCGCAAGCTTCCGCAAAAGTACCATTATCTCTATCCTGCTTGTGACATCCAAAAATGCGGTGGGCTCGTCGAGCATGATGATCGGGCACTCCTGGGCCAGTACTTTGGCTATAAAGACCTTTTGGCGTTCTCCGTCGCTCAGTTCCGATATATACGAAGAGGCCTTATGTGCGATGCCCACAGCCTCAAGAGATTGTGAGATGGCTTCATGGTCACTCTCTTTAAGTTGCCCGAATATGCCTGTGTGAGGGTATCTGCCCAGTGAAACCAGATCATAAACGGTAATACCTCCGGCATAGGTCTTTTCGGTGAGCACAACTCCGATGAGGGTGGATAGACGGTTATGGGAATAGCTCCCAAGAGGAGCTCCGAATACTTTTACACTGCCTGCCAGAGGGGGCAGGAGACCGCAGAGAGTCTTGATAAGAGTGGATTTACCGGCACCGTTGAGGCCGAGCAGACAGGTGACTTCGCCGTTGCTGAGTTCCATATCCAGAGAGTTGTGAATAACCTTGCGTTTTCTGCCCCTCAGAGAATATCCGATGGCCAGTCCATTTGCCGATATGGTGATCTGTTGCTTCATCTCTCAATTGAAATATTGGATATTCCTGCGGTTTACAATTACATATATGATGACCGGCGCGCCGATAATCGGGGTGATGGCATTGAGCGGCAGTATGGAGTTGCTGCCGGGCACTACAGTCAACATATTACACAAAAGCGCAACGCAAGCCCCTGCAAGCAGGGTAATGGGCAACAACTGTTTGTGGTTGGAGGTTCCGAGAAGCAGGCGCGCAATGTGAGGTACGGCCAGACCGATGAAGGAAATAGGGCCGCAAAAAGCAGTAGTGGCGGCAGTAAGAATGCCGGTGCATAGAAGTATTGCGACACGGATCCTCCTTATGCGCACACCCAGATTGGCAGCGTATGACTCTCCGAGCAGCAGCGCGTTGAGGGGTTTGATCAGGAAAATCGAACCCAGCAGCCCGCAAGCTGCAAATATCACAAACCAGGGGAGTTTTTCCATGGAAACTCCGGTGAAATCACCCATCCCCCAGAGCACAAATTGATGTACCTTATCAGGGGAAGCGTGATAGTTGAGGATGGAAATTATCGAGGAGGCGAGATATCCCACCATTATACCGATGATGAGCAGCATTACGCTGTTTCGTACTTTCCGGGAAAATCCGATAATAATTAGCAGTACGACCGAGGCTCCGACAAATGCTGCGAGGATTGTGGAGAGATAGGTGTTGAAAGAGAAATATATCATCACGAGCGCCACACCTAAATAAGCTCCGTCGCTGATGCCCAGAATCGAGGGGCCGGCAAGAGGATTTTTGAAAAGAGTCTGCAGCAATAATCCGCTAACTGCCAGAGAGGCTCCGGCAAAGAGGGCTGTTATGGTCTGGGGAAGCCTCGATTGCATTACAATCTGCACCCATGTTTGACGTCCTTCAAATGTGCCGGCAAGAATTTCCAATACGGAACGTATGGGTATCCTGACTGCACCATAGAGCAGTCCGCCGCAGAAAAGCAGCAGAAGAGCCACTCCCAGGCAAATATAGACTGTGATATATTTGCTCCTTACCTTCATTTCATCGGGGCATAATATCTTAAATTATATCCGGGCAGAAGTTCCGGATGGTAAATGAATATCAAATCTTCCAGGAGACGGTCGGGGTGAAGCGTGATATCGTCGTAATATGTGGTTCTTATGGTGTGGCAAATGTAAATATTCTTCTCCTTAAATGGTCTGAAATTACTATAAGGCTGATACTCGTCTTTCAAAATATCATACGTATATTCATGTTTGGTGTCATATTTGAAAAGCCAGATATCCGCATCATACGCCCTGTCCAGAACGCTTTCAAATGTCTGATGCACACTCTCGCTGCCTTTGAAATCGCTGAAAATGTAATCGGCACCGGCGTCAGAGTGGATTGTGCCTATATAGCTTCCTCCTGCGGGAATTATCCAGGATGCTCCATATTTTCTCTCGAGCAGGACACGGGGTCTGTTCTCGGACTTTGCTGCCAGATTCTTGAGATGGTTGTAACGATCTCTTGTTGCAAAGAAAATGGAGTCCGCTCTCTCTCCTTCCCCGAAAAGAAGACCGTAAAAACGGCCCCATTCGGTTCTTCCGAGGGGGTGGTTTTCCATATAGTCGGCTGCTTCCACTATCGGAATGCCAAGTTTTTCAGCTGCGCCGTAACCGCTGTTTTCGTAAGGAGATGCAATGATCAGCTCTGCATCCAGTTCGATGATTTTTTCAATATTCGGTGCCGTTGCAAGGCCTAAATCGGCTATTGTGCCATCGGCAATTCTCTTGAGAATTAGACTGTCGGTGACATATTGTATTTCACAGACTCCTTTAATGGCGTCGATACGGCCCATTTTCACTACCATTGAGGCATGGACAGAGGTGTAAAATACCGCTTTTTCGATCGGAGTCCTGATGATAATGCCTTCAGGAAGAGAGTCAGGCAGGGGTCTCTCCTTATCCACCAGGACATAGCTTCTGAGTATTTTTAGAGTATCCCAGGGATTACGGACATTTACAACCGTCCACTCATCAAAACGGGAAATTTCAAAGCCTTTGGCGTAATAGACGCTGTCGGCTTTGAAACATTCCGTTTCGGCTGTTACTCCGCTCCTGCTTTCACAGGAGCAGAGCGAAGCCATCAATATAATAAAAACAAAACCTATGAAGAATTGTCGGGTCATTCTTATTTGTCTTTTTGACCACCGGCAGTTACCGGACATGCGGTGATGGGATTGAGTCCTCCGGTGTCAAATGCGTGGTACATTTGCCCAAAGGCATCGATTACATACATCTGTCCGTTGGTAACATAGTCGGATGTGCCTATGTAAATAAGTGTAAGCAGTGTGTCAGCGGAAAGAGAATAGGGATTTTCCACGCGTGTTCCATCTTTTATCAGTTTGCCGTAGATTTCTTTTTTGTTTGTATCGAAAATATAATAATCGGCTATCAGATTCCAATTTGCATCATAACTCGAGCTTACAAGATAGAGGGCATTGCCCGGGCCTTTGGCGATAAATGTGGGAGTAATACCCTCCAGCTCAAGTTTCTGAACGGAGTCGTTGTTGGGGTTGACGATTTGAAGGCAGGAGGGAACATCATTATAGTTGCCCATGGATATCACATAGAGGTTACCTCTTGAATCAGACTCCAGATAGACCGGATTGTCCGATACCTTAACTTCGCTCATCACATCCATGGTAACGGGGTTGAGAACAGAGAGAGTCTTGCCGTAGTTGGGGTAGTTCATGCCACCTGAATTGGCCACATAGAGCTTCTCTCCTGCAATTTTGATCTGCTCAGGGTTGTCGCCGACTTTTGCAAGTGCGGTGACTGTTAAGGATGTGGTGTCAATCTTGCCGGCATAGCCTTCGTAAAATGTTACATAGACATAATTTTCCCAGGTCGTGAAGAAGCGTGGCGATAGATTGGCTGCTGAACCTGTAGCCTTGGTTTTGATCTCCTTGATTACTTTACCCTCAAGGTCAGTTACGAAAATGACCCCCGAATTGTAAACGGCAATATAAATTTTGCTGCCGAAAGCAATCATATCCTGGGCGGTGTCGCCGAGTTTCCTGCCCTCATTACTGCGCTCGAAGATATTGTAGTTGAGCTCCTTGGTATAAGGATTGTAAGCAGTAAAATTGGCATCGTTAGAACCGAAATTACCATTGTTGAGGATGTAGGTACCGATGGTAGTCAGAGGAATTTCAGGTTCTTTACCATTGTTGGGGTCGAGGCAGGAGGAGGATGACATAATCAGTACCGCCCCTGCAATAATTGCGAGTCTGAGAAGTGTTCTTTTCATTTTTCTATCGTTATTTGATTTATATTTTAATTTTCAATGTGAGCCTGAAGTTGCGTCCGGGCATCGGATAATATTGTATGATATCGTACATTTTATTGGTAAAGTTAATTATTTCTCCCTGGAGTCGGAAGGAGACTCTGCGCAGGTTAAAGTCCCTGTATGCGGAGATGGTATGTTCGGCATAGCCTTTTATGAGGTTGCGCTCCACATTGAGGGGCAGAGAATATTTCTCCCCGACAAAGGAGATGATGTAGCTGAGATTGACCCAGGGGTTGTTCCAGGCAAGATTGGCTGCTCCCGAAATGCGAGGGGTGTAGGGAATCTGGTGACGCCAGGTTTTGCTCTCGGGATCTGATATATCTACCGCATATTGGTATGAAGCGTTGGTTGAGAGTGTAATGCTGTGGTCGCTGCCAAACCGAACCCTGGAAGTGACGCTCAGATCTGCTCCCGCTATCTGTACTTTACCTATGTTCATCATTTTCCATATAAAGAGGGTGGGTCTGGCAACAATCTTGTCTTCCACGCTATTGTAGTAACCATCCAGAGTGGCGGAGAGCCATCCTGACTCCTCTTTGCCGAAAGTGTCGCTCCAGGTCAGTCCGAGATTGTACTGGTCGGCACGCTCAGGTCTGAGGTTGGTGTTGCCCACTCTCAAATAGTAGAGGTCATTGAAGGTAGGGGCCCGGTATCCCATTTTGTACGAGGCTCTGATTCGGAGATTGGTGGCCTTGAAGGGTTTCCAGGAGATGCTCAGAGCAGGTGAAAGGTTGTTTCTGTCTGGCGCGGGATCACCTTTTTGCACCTTTTCGGTTATATATGTATTGGTAAGTGAGGCTACGATGGTTACAGATGATCCCTGATATTTTCCCGCAAGTGTGGTGAGTGAATTTATCCTTTCTGGAAATGGACATTCCGGAATTGATGCATCCAGAGTGTTATAGAACAGGTCCTGGGCAAATGTCACTTCCACTCCCTCTGCAGGCTTAAAACGGGTAGCTATCGAGCAATAATACTCCTGCTGTGTATATAGGTCTTCCACAAACCCCAAAGGATATCGCTGACTTTCATCGTAATATTTGCTCCATGCATAATTGTATTTGAGCACACTCTTTAGATCCCATTTTTCGCCGAGGGCGGTATTATAGGAAGCCTGGACAAAACCGTTTTTGTCCCACAAGCGCTCAAATGCATCCTGATTGTAAAGAACCACCGAACCCGGGAGTCCCCTTTCACCCGAAAGACCGCTTGCCTTGAGGGAAAATTTGCCGGAGGCACCGATGGAGCCCCAGAGATTGATCTCCGCCCTGAGGGTATTGACATCGCTGTTTTTTCTCAACAGATGCTCCAGCTCTCTGCCGTTATCGATGATGAAGGGGTAATCGCCTTTGGAGGTTACCCAATCGGCATTGGCACCGATAGACCATCTGCTTCCCAGTCTTTGCTCCAATAGCAAGGAAGGATTGTATGTGCCAAAGGAACCGACTTTCATACGTGCTATTACATTGGTTCCGCACTCTTCAAAAACAGGTACTGACGAGGTGATGTTGAGTGTTCCTGCGGAGGCAAACATCCTTGCAGACTTGAAAATTTCATCGCTTTGGCCTATGGAGAGAGTGATCATCTCCACATTGTCCAGCGAAAACCTTCCGATGTCCACCTGACCGCTCTGTATGTCGAATACCGCAATGCCATCGTAGGATACCGCCGTATGCTGAGCTCCGAGACTTCTTATGGAGACCGTTTTGATGCCGCCGATACCGCCATAGTCACGAATATTGACACCTGCGAGATTTTTGACTGCTTCATGCAGTTCCTGTACTCCTAAACGTTCAATGGCTGTTCGATCCATAACTTGCACGGGTGCGCTCTGAAGAGTGGGTGAGGGCTTGGCGACGGATGTGATGCGTGATTCTTCAAGGTGACGCACTACCACTGTGTCCCGCTTCTTGTTTTGGGCAAACAGAGTCGCCGGCAGCATAGATAATGCTACCGCAAAAAGTGCTACAGCTTTGAAAAATGCCCAGAAGGAGTATTGCATTTAAAAACAACTCATGAAATCCAAACCCGGGATTTCCAATCCAACAAATAATCAAGGCAGGTCTTCTGACTTGTTCCTCCTTCGAGCTGCCTTCCCATCCGCAAAGGACAGTGGCAAAGAATAGCTTAGGAATTACAGAACTCACAGCTACGGGTATAGTCCCGGATTCGCACCGGATTCCCTTTAGCCTCAATTACGATGCAAAGGTATAAAGATTTTTTTTAAGAAAAAAAATAGTTCCGAGTTCTGAGTATGGAGTATTGAGTTAGTTCTGAGTGTGTAGTATTGAGTTAGTTCAGAGTTCTGAGTATGGAGTGTTGAGTTAGTTTTGAGCCAACGGCCAATAGTAAAATTTGCTTTATTTGGGAAAAATAGTACATTTGCAGCATCAATATTCACGTTTTGGTGTGAAAAACGGTTGTTGATAATTACGTTTTGGTGTACAGTGCACATATTGATAATTACGTTTTGGTGTTTTTGAATTATGAAACGCAAGATTTACAACGACTTACTTAATTGGAAGAATGCTCGTCCATTTAAAGAAGCTCTTTTAATAGATGGGGCTCGTCGAATTGGTAAAAGTTATATAGTTGAGGAGTTTGCCAAATCGGAGTATAAATCCTATATATTGGTAAATTTTGCCCAAATGACAGATGAGGTCAGGGAGATTTTTGACAACTACCTTGCCAATCCGGATGATTTTTTTATGAGACTCCAATTGTGGTCAGGCAAAAGACTATACGAGCATGAATCTCTTATAATATTTGATGAAGTACAGCGATATCCAAGGGCAAGAGAAGCCATAAAGTGGCTGGTGGCTGATGGTAGGTATAGTTATATTGAGACAGGCTCGCTTGTGAGTATAAGGAAGAGTGTGGAGGGTATCACACTTCCTTCGGAAGAATCACATTTAGATATGTTTCCGATGGATTATGAGGAATTTCTCTGGGCAATGGGAGAAGAGATGCTAATGCCATATATTAGACAATGTGCTCACGATCTTAAGTCAATGGGGGCTGCGTTACACCGTAAGGCGATGGATTACCTACGGTTATATATGATAATAGGCGGTATGCCTCAGGCTATACAGGCCTATATTGATACCCAGGATTTTGCTGAAGTAGATCGCGTTAAGCGGAATATTCTCAATTTATACCGTAATGATATCTATCAATATGCGGGGGATGATGCTCCAAAGGTCGTTCAGATCTTTGATTCAATACCATCCCAATTGCAACGGCGCGAGAAGCGGTTTCGTATAGGCGAGGTGAGAAAAGGTGCAAGGACGAGGGATTTTGCAAATGCTTTTTTCTGGCTTGATGAATCTCGTGTAGTTAATGTTTGCTATGCTGCTACTGAACCAAGTGTAGGTCTGAAGTTACATAGAGATGATTCTCGGTATAAACTCTATTTTGGTGATACCGGCTTGTTGATTTCTCACTCATTTGATGAAGCGGAGATACAAAGTGATGAACTCTATCGCAAACTGATGTTGGGCAAGTTGGAGATAAATAAGGGTATGTTTGTTGAAAATATAGTAGCCCAAATGTTTAGGGCTAATAGAAAGCAATTGTATTACTATTCAAATGTGGATAATATGGACTCCAAAAAAAATATGGAGATTGACTTTCTGATACGCAAGCCATTTGTTACGAGTCGCCATAATATCTGCCCCGTAGAAGTGAAATCCACAAAACGATATACAACCTCATCTTTGGATAAGTTCAGAAAGCGTTACGGCAACTATCTCCATTCCGCGTATATTTTTCACAGTTCCGATGTCAAAGTGACCGATGAAATAATATATCTGCCGCTCTACATGGCAGCAGTATTGTAAGGAGAGTTTTGAGCAAGTAGTATGTAGTTGCGGGGGGATACGAAGGTTATGCTTTTTGCTGTCCCCACCAAATTTTTTTCGTCAATTTGCCGTTTTCCACCAAATGTTGGCTACATATCATCAAGATTTAAGCATTGCGAATCAATGTGGTACTTATTCAGAACTTTATTTTTGAGAAACTTAATTTTTGATTCGAACAGTTGTGGTTTGAAGTTTTTCCTCTGTCGTTTAACTTCAGCAACAAAAGCATTTTTATCGTCTAATTTGATTGCAACAATATCTATCTCATTTTGAGGTTCCTCAGAATCTTCAATTGTTTTAGACTTTTTAGAGTCCCACCACGAACCAATTTCTCTGTATTCATAACTCTCCTGTAATTTTTGTTTAAAATATAACTCCAATGTCTTTCCTGAGTAGGTGGGGTAATCGTTCTTAATAATCTGAGCCAATCCTTTATAATTACCCAGCTCAATAAGTGGCCTGTTTCGCTCAATGTATCTGAACCAAAATCTTAAAAAATTATCCGATACCTCATATCGTACCCTTTGAGATCCCTTTTTGGCAAAAATGGGGCGTGTTTTTTTAATTAACTCATACACACTATCAAGTTTAGCCAAATGCCCGCCAATGCTTTTTTCGCCCATAAATTCTTCGATCTCGGCTTGAGTGTTCCATCCGGAGGATATTGCATCCAATATTGAGAAGTAATTGCCGTATTGTTTCCCAAACTCCTGTATCAACAGATTCCGTCCTTCATCGATAAATGGAGAATCACTTTGACAGATGTATTCTATCATTTTTGAAATGGTCAAGGCATTATTGTCAACCAAAAGCTCAACATACTTTGGTACGCCGCCCGTGTAGGTGTATAGCGCTAAAAGTTCATCGTTTGTGTAGCCGGGCTTATAATCGCTCATAATCTCCTTCAGTACCGCAGTAGTAAAAGGCTGTAGCTTCATTATAGCATCGGCACGACCGAACAATGGCTCTGTCTTGTCTTGAAATATCCTCATCATCAATGAATAGATAGAGCCGCTAACTATAAAATTTATATTTGTCTCGGTTCGAAATTGATCCCAGTAGTTTTGAATGTCACTGAATATGGATTCATTAATGTTGATGAATTCTTGAAATTCGTCAATTACCAAGGTGAATTTTTGCCTTTTTCCCTGCTCCATTAGAAAGCGGAAAACTTCGACAAACGAGTTCATTTTAGGGACGAAAACAGATAGGCTCCGTTCAATCTCATCACAGAAGCCATCACATAAATCAGCCTCATTTTTTCTGCCGACAAATAGATAAACTATTAATTCATCCTTCATGGCATTTAGTATGAGCGATGTTTTACCAATTCGGCGACGGCCTGTTATTACGGTAAGCTTAGAATGGCTATTATACGCCATCTCTTTTATTTGTTGCAATTCTGCAATTTCCTCAGTGCGATTATAGAACCTCATAATATGTAAATTTTACAGCGGTAAATTTTACCGCTGTTGCAAAGATAATGATAAATATATTAATATGAAATCCTAAATTGAATTTTTCGCAAAATGCCGTTTTCCACCAAATGTTAGCGAAGCATCACGTAACTAAATCCCAAGGATTTCATCAACATATTTGCGGTCGCTGTAGAGGCGGGGAACTTTGTTTTGGCCGCCGATTTTGCCGCGTGACTCCATCCAGCGATAAAATGTTCCCTCGGGAACAACAGTCAGGTGGAGCCGCTCCATTGTCATGGTATGTGTGCGTTTGGCCTCATAATCGGAATTGCAGGCGCAGAGCTCCTCATCCAGGGTATCGGCAAAAGCCTCCACATCTTCGGGTGCATTTTCAAATTCAATCACCCATTGGTGGGCACCTTTTGACTCTCCTTCCATAAAGATCGGAGCAACGGTAAAGTCACTTACAGTAGCATTATGGAGTTTGCAGGTAGCAGCCAGGGCTGTATTGGCATTGCCAATCATCAATTCTTCTCCAAAGGCATTAATGAAGAGTTGGGTCCTGCCGGAAATTACCACCTTGTGGGGAGTGAGCGAGGTGAATGTTATCACATCGCCTATAAGATAGCGCCACAAACCGGCTGTAGTTGATATTATGACAGCGTATGGCACATTGGTCTCCACCTCGTCAACTGTAAGAGTGGGTACGGGTCGTCCGTTTTCCATTGCATCGGAGAGCTCTTTTAGAGTAGTGAATTCGTAGAAGACTCCGTTGTCGAGTGTGAGCAGCATAGATTTATCTTCAGGGTCATCTTGAAAAGCGAAATATCCCTCGGAAGCATTGTAATTCTCAAAATAACGCACCGAACCGGGAGGAATAATAGCGTCGTACTGTGCTCTGTAGGGCTCAAAACTTATACCTCCGTGCATAAACAACTCCAGGTTAGGCCACACGTCAGTCAGCCAACGCACATTGTTATACTCCATTACGCGGCGGAGCATAATAAGGTTCCACGAGGGTACTCCGGCGAAGTTTGTTACATTGGCCTTACTGTATTTGCGACAAATAATCTCCACCTTTTCGTGGAAATCGTGCATCATCGCTATTTTTTTGTTCGGTATTCGTAATAATTCCGCCAAAGCGGGTGAGTTGCGCAGAAGTATTGCTGAGAGGTCGCCACTGAAATTTCTGCCGCCAAAATCGGGTGCTACGCTGCCTCCCAGAGTGATTGACTTGCCGGAATAAATTCGTGAGTCCGGATAATGTTGCACATAATTGGCCAGCATTCGCAGCATCCCTCCGTAATGACACTCCCGTAGGTTGGTATGAGTAATGGGGATAAACTTGCTCTTGCCGGAACTCGTACCCGAGCTTTTAGCAAAAAAGTGGGTTTTTTCATTCCAAAGCACATAATTTTCACCGAAACGCAGTCGTTCGATATAGGGGTACAGTGCATTATAGTCACGCACCGGTACCTGACGCTGAAAATCTTGGATCGAGCTAATCTTCGAGAAGCCGTGCTCTGAGCCAAAAATGGTATCCGCACCTCCCTTCAGAAGAGTTGTAAACACCTCTTTCTGGACCTCGAAAGGATATTTCCTGGTTCGGTCCAGTCCCTTGAGCATCCCGTGCGCACAGGAGAGATATATTTTGTTGATGAGTGACATATATCGATTATTTATAACAAAGTTATGCAAAAATAGTGTGAAGTACCGCTACCGAACGGATGTTGATGGATGTTTCCAGCCAATAGCTCAGATACTTCAACATCTGATCGCAAAAACTGTTCCTTGCCTTGGCATTTAGCGGGATTTGCATAGCTTCATTGAAGTCGGCACTCAAAAGTCGGTGAAGCAGCAGGGAGTCCTGCTCTGAGAAGAGATATCCGGAGTCGTTAGAGGAGTCCGGCGTGACAAATCTTGCAGAGATTATGTCAAACAACGGAGTCTGCTCCGACCAATTGTCATGAGGCAGAAACCCCATCTGCCTGCAAAATCCGGCGAGAAATTTCAGATGAAAGTTGGCGCAATTGCCCTCAAGGGCTTCCAGAGTCGATATCATACCCTTGAGCCATTCAAAGAGTTCTTCGTCTCCGCTCTCCTCCCTTAGAGTACGGTAGATCACTTCACTGACAAATAGTGCGATGGCACCTTTGCTGATATCGGTCCTTATGGAGTAGAGCTGAACCAGGGGATGGTATTCCCGCAGATAGAGCAGTTTGCTTTTAGTTGAGGCAGCAGTGACTACCTCCAGTATTGCAAGGTTGTGAAAGTGAGCGGTGACGGCACTGTTTTTGCTCTTTTTCATGCCGCGCAAATAGATGCCGCGACGTCCGAGTCTGCTGTCGAGCACGTGTGCTATAAGACCCGAATCGCCGTACTTTGTGATATGAAGTACTATCGCCTGGGATTTGCAGATAAGTGACATAGGAGTTTTTCCATCGCTTTGCCTCTATGTGAGAGGGAGTTTTTCTCTTCAAGGGAGATTTCCGCCATAGTGGCATTCATACCGAGCGGTCTGAAAATCGGGTCATATCCGAAACCGTCAAAGCCGTGTAGAGTGGTGGTGATGTGGCCTTCGCAGATCCCTTCAAAGGTGTGCAACACTCCTTCCTCTATTAGCGCAACGACGCACCTGAACCTTGCAGTACGCTTTTCGGCAGGTACGCCTTCAAGTTCTTTGAGCAATTTTCTTATATTGTCAGGAGGAGATTTGGGTTCGCCGGCATAGCGTGCGGAATGTACTCCGGGTGCTCCCCCAAGAGCGTCCACCTCGAGTCCGGTGTCATCGGCAAAGCAGTTTTTCTGAAATTTATTCCAGATAAAGAGTGCCTTTTCAACGGCATTTTCGTAGAGTGTTTCGTGGGTTTCGGGGAGCTCCCCGTTAAATCCCAGTTCCGAGGGCATCACAAGGTGAAATCTCTCGCCCAATACCCTTTGGGCCTCGGCCAGTTTGTTGGCATTGCCTGTGGCAAACACTATTTCCATACCTGATGATTCTGATAATTGACTTCAAAGATATGAACAAAATGATTAAATGATTACTTTTGCAAAGTTTTAAAAACAGTAGAGAGAAGATGAAATTTTTCAAAACCATCGCGGTTACATTCGCAATTTTGGTATCAGTGACCTCATTTGCGCAGTCCAGCGACTTCAAATTAGGACAAAATATGGAGATTCAGTATTCGATACTGAAAGAGCTTTCCAAAGCTTATGTTGATACCATAGATTATGGTAAAATCATACCCATCGGTATCAAAGCGATGCTCCAGTCGCTCGATCCCTATACTACATACATTCCGGAAGAAGAGGGAGAAGATTTTGAAATAATGACGACGGGTGCCTACGGAGGCATCGGTTCCCTTATCAAGAAGAGTCCTGACAGCGGAGTGCTGATTGTCGAGCCCTATCCGGGTTCTCCCGCAGTAAAGGCGGGCATGGTCCCCGGAGATGTGATTATAGCCATCGACGGAGTATCGGTCTATGGAGAAACATCTGCCCGGAGTGCCGCCAAGATGAAGGGACAGCCCGGTACGGATGTGGTTTTTACCGTGATCCGAGGTCGTACCCTCGATACGGTGGCTATTACCGTCACTCGTGAGAGAATCCGTGTTTCCGATATTGCTTATGCGGAGATTATCAGGGATTCCATCGGTTATATAGCGCTGACGGGCTTTACTCAAAATATGCATCTCCAGTTTAAGGAGAGTGTACTGGCCCTGAAAGAGAAGGGTGCAAAACGCCTGGTAATTGACCTTAGAGGCAACGGTGGAGGTATTATGGAAGAAGCGGTATCACTGATGTCGCTATTTGTGCCGGAAGGCACTCATGTACTCTCTTCCAGGGGACGTGAAGAGAGAATGAATGAGGAGTATTATACAACCACTCCCCCTATTGATACGGTGATACCGGTGCTCGTAATGGTGGACAGCGGTTCAGCCTCTTCCTCGGAAATTGTTGCCGGAGCATTTCAGGATCTGGACAGAGGAGCCATAGCCGGAAGGAGGACTTTCGGAAAGGGACTTATTCAGTCCATCAAGCCCACCCTCTATGACGGTAAGGTTAAGATTACTTCAGGAAAATATTATACTCCCAGCGGCAGATGTGTACAAGCTATCGACTATAGTCACCGCAATGAGGATGGCAGTGTTGGGAATGTACCCGACAGTCTGAAACGTGAGTTCAAGACACGCCTGGGCCGTAGTGTTTACGACGGTGGCGGTATTACTCCTGATCTGATTGTGCCGGCCAGTTCCTATAGCCGTCCCGCATATTCTCTCGTCTACAATGACATTCTCGGCGATTTCGCAATCGAATATTTCAAAAAGAATCTCTCCATAGCTCCCGCCACTGAGTTTCATCTTACCGATGAGGAGTACGAGGACTTTATCCGTTATGCCGGAACCCGCGAATTTGATATCCGCAGTTCCGCAGAGTCTGCACTTGACCAGTTGATAAAGGCGGCAAAGCAGGACGGACTCTACGAGGTCTATAGGAGCGAAATTGATGCTCTCTCCGCACGTATCAAGGTGGACAAGGAGACAATGCTGCGTATTAAGAAAGAGGAGATTGTTCCTCTTCTGGAAGAAGAAATTTTGGTAAAATATTATTTGCGAGGTTCAGAATACAATATCCGCCTGAGAAATGATCAGGGACTATACCAGGCCCTTGACAGGTGGAAGTAGAGTTTTGAGTATGTAGTGTGTAGTATGTAGTGTGTAGTGTGTAGTGTGTAGTGTGTAGTAGGGGAAGTTGAGGGGTGAGTTTTGAGTATGTAGTGTGTAGTATGTAGTGAGTTGGTGCGAGGTTTGGGTTGAGGGGTTGGGTTGCGAGGTTCGGGTTACGGGAGGTAGAGCAGTAGGTGTTAAAGGCTAACAGCCAACAGTTAAAGGCCAACGACTAACTCCTCCAGACATTTTTTGCAGAGACATTTACCGGGCCACTCATGGTTCAACTGTTTCAAAACGGCCGGAGAAAGGGTAAGGCGTGTGCACCAGCAATCGTTGTGCGAAGGAGTGTCATGATAGCATTCGAAAGAGGCGCCGCAGCGAGGACAAATTTTAGTTCTCATTATGAGATATTTATTATGACTCGGGCAAATATAAGTATTTAAATTTAGTGCCGGCGGTTTATCACTCTTCAGCAGATTACTAACAAAAGAAAAACCATATGAATTTTATGAAACGTATAATGTTGCTGGGGCTAGGGCTTGGTTTCTTGGCTTTTCTATGTGCTTGTCAAAAGGAGATAATTTGCACATTGAGCGAACCGAGCATTGAATTGGCCTATACCGGTGCTCCGCACAAGGTGTGTCTCTCCAGCAATGTTCCGTGGACTATCGAGGTACCAAGCGATGCTACATGGCTGCAGATTACGCCTCTTTCTGGACCTGAAGCGCAAGAAATAGAATTGACCTGCCAGGCAAAGCCCAATGATAAGAGGATTCGCCAAACGGAAGTGATTGTTAAATGCGGTAACCGCACTTTGACTTTAACCGTGATCCAACAACCGTTGGATGTAGTCGACTACACTTATACGGTTCTGCAGAAGCATACGCAAGGCACCTATCCCAACGAAGTGATTATTATGGGTGATGGCTATTCCGCGATTGATTATGGCTCACAGGGTTCTTTTAATCGAGATGCGCACGATGCCATGGAGGCCTTTTTTTCGGTCGAACCTTTCAGCACCTATCGTTCCTATTTTCGGGTAGCGCAACTTGTGGTTTTTTCGCCGGAAAGCGGGATTACGGAAAGTGATAAAAACACCAAAGTACGCACCGCCTTTGGTGTCCGTTTTGATGAACCGTATGTCATGGCTATGGACAATCCTAATTTGGTGTTTCAGGCTGCGAGGCGCATTCCCGGTATGACCGAGGAGCGTATGAGAAATACGTTATTTATTCTTTTGGCCAATATTGACCGTTATGGAGGCCTTTGCTGGCAATACGGTGATGGATCGGCACTTGCACTTTGTCCGGTTTGTCGAACAGCGGTTGGGAGCTATTCCAGGTTGGCTGATTTGATTCATCATGAGGCCGGTGGCCATGGCTTCGGGCGACTCGTTGATGAATATATAACACACCCCGGAGAAACATTGCCGGAAGAGGCAACAAGCGCTTCGCCTTACCGTCATAAAAAGGAACTGCAAGAGAGAAAATATTACGGTTATGCTTTCAATGTCGATATCAGCGGTGACAAAGAGCAGGCTCCGTGGGCGCATTATTATACGCTGCCCGGATATCAGGCAGTAGGTTATTATGAGGGTGCCTATTTTTATGAACGGGGTGTTTGGAGGCCGGAAGAGCGTAGTTGCATGGTAGACAATCGTCCTTACTACAACGCTCCGAGCCGTGAAAGCATCGTAAAATTGTTGTTGCGGCGTGCAGCCGGTGTCCGGTTATATGATTATCTGTATCAATCCGCTTCGGGAACTTTTGAAGTGGTTCCTATCCCGAATGATCCGTTTAATATGGAGGATTTTATGCGCAATGATGTGAAAAAAGCATGGTCGGCACCTATGCCTATACCATCTGATACCCGAAGCGGCCAATCTTTCATCCCTACTCAACCGATACGCTTCATACCAGGCTCACCCTCTTTATAGGGGTGCGTGTTACGGGTTACGCGGTGTGGGGTTCTAGGTGCACCTCAATAATAGTAAGCGATACCTATACTAAAGTAGAGGTCGGTAAATTTAAGTGAAATAACTTCATTTGAGGAGAGTTTTACTGATACTGCCACATCTCCCACAAGATGGAGACCGGACCTGGTAGTTTGCTCCTGTGCATTAAGCTTTCCGGAAACGGAAACGGTAGCCGGAACGGTGTTTCTAATTATGATACAACCGGAGCCTGAATCGAAATGAACTTGGGTTTTAATCTTCTTCGCAGCTATAGAGTAGCTAGCCCCATCCTCTTTAAACGATATTTTGTTCAAGTTTATGGAAACCCGATAATGTTCTGACGGGGCTTCTCCGGAATACTCCTGATATTTTTTAGGAACCATACTCATATTAATATAACCTGTAGTAGATTTTCCATCCTTGTGGCTTATCCCTAATAATCCTATTTGTGAAAAAACGACATAGTCCTCACTTACATCTTTAAACAGGTGTCCGGGGATCCAATTCGTTGTTAATTTTGAGATTAAATCACCATCGTTGGATGTAGATATTTCGGACAATACGGTTGCCCCTTTAAAGTCGTCTACAATCTTCTGGCAAGACCAAACAGACAGTAAGGCCATCAGCCAAATAATAGTATGAATTTTTTTAAACATGACTTTTAATTATTAGCAGTGTAACGATAGTGTATTTTGTTTAAATAGTGTCACACACTCTCCTCCCGTTACTTTATGCGAATATAAATCGAAAAGGTTTATCGCAATTCTACAACTTATATTGTGTATTATGTTTTCATGTAAGGAGTTCTTTCTATTACATATACGCAGTCACTCACCAAATACTTCCACATCCATACCCCCGCACCGCGTACTACATTCGCACCCCGCACCACATTCGCATCCCGCACTTACATACTACCCACTACATACTACATACTACATACTACATATTACATACTGACTTCATACTCATAACTAAAAACTGAGGGCCACCAACCGGTGACCCTCTTTAGCCTCCCCTCGGCGGGAGCCTTAGTTATGGTCTGCCCCTTCGGCGAAGCAGACACCCTAATTTTTAGTCCAGAAGCTCTACAATTTTAGCTTCAGGAGCATGTCTCATAACGGATGCGATGCCATTGTCTCTTGTCCTTTCGGAGGCGTACATCTGGCTGCTTCCAATTATCTGACCATTGGTGGCCTTGAGATTGAAGAAAGGCTTGCCGTTTGAAGCTACTTTCTTCTCATATCTCGCCTCTTCAACGCTGTTTTTCTTTACAGACTCAACTCCGTTGAGGCAAGCTGCCTTGGTCTTGTAACCTTCGCTGGTAAGAATTATCTCGCCATTGGAGGCTTTAAGATTGAATTGGAATTCTCCGTTTTTTCTTAGTGTAATTTCAAATTTTCCCATATTAAATAAGTGTTGTTGTTTAGTACGTCAAGTCCTACAAAGTTAGAGAAAAAAACTATAAATCAAAATCATTTACATATCTTCGTAAATAAAAACGCATCAAAATGAAGAGATTTTCATATATATTATTATCTGTAATATTATGCTTGTTTTTTACGGCGGCCATGCATCCGACTTCGGCGCAAACCCCTTCGCATGAGGTGGTAAAACATGTTCCGATGGAACTTATACAGAATCCCGATAATCCGATATTATTAATGTTTACAGCCTCCTGGTGTGCCCCCTGTCATAGGATGCGCAATGTGATGTTCAAAAAGGAGAGTATTTCACTCCTGCTCAGAAAATACAATCTGGTGATACTGGATGTGGATTCACAGCCGGGTTCAGATCTACAGAGATTCTATTGTGACGATAGTGCGGTTCCTCAATATATAGTAATGGACAAAGAACAAAATGTGCTTCGTAGAATGCGTGGGGCTACTGATGATGAATATGAGTTTGCGGATTTTCTGCGTAGCGGTATAGAAGAGATAAGGCCGGGTATGCCTGCGGTGCAGGATATTATTACACAGGAGCAGTTGGAAATTCTTACCGGTGATGATTACAAGGCGGCTACGAGCCGTCTCAAAGCAAAGTGGAGCTTCGGTATCGGTATCGGAGGACATCTCTCTACGATGCCCGTTTCCAGCAGATCTCTATTTGCTGAAGAGAGAGCTTCGGCTCTAGACAGTACAGAGCTCAATTACCGCGGGGTTAAGCCGGGCGGGAGTATTTCCGCATTGGTGCGTTATACATTCTACAAATCCACTATAGAGACCGGCATGTCATTTATGACTGCCGGAGGCCGTGATGCCCGAACCAAAGAGGGTTTTGATTCGTATTATATAGGGATTCCCGTCGATTTCCATTTTGGAATATGGAATAATCTTAAAGGCGGAGCCGGCATTGCCGCAATGTATATGATTAAGGATATAGCAAAAAATCGTTTTGATGCCGGCTTGCGCCTAAAGTTTCTCTGGGACGCCCATCCGTTCAGCATTAGTGCTGGGTGGCAATATGGTCTTGTCAATATTTATGGGGCGGAATCGCCATTAAGAGCTCGCAACAATCACTTTTTTGTTAATTTTGCCTTTTATTTCAATTGAAACGGTCAATGAGAGTAAGGCAAATTTTCAGATTCCTCGTTGTGACGGCACTTTTGATGTCGGGACTCAGGCTCTTTTCTGCTATAGCAGCTCCGGAGGGAAGTTTGTCCGTTGATGGCGCAAAAAGACTTTCCGAGTTCACCACCGATGAATTGCTCTCTAGAAATATGCCTGCCGAACTGGCATTTTTGCCGGCGGCAATCTCAAATGTATCAATTCCCGGCAATCGTGCCGGTATCTGGGCTCTTGATGCCCTGGATGCTGTAAGATACGGTCTCAGGGTGGACCCGGTGCATGATCAGCGCTATGATGATACCCTTTGCACTCTGGTGGCCCTCAGCTGTTTGCAGGAGCATTTTGAGCGTTACAAAGAGTGGGATATGGCGATTGCGGCCTATCTGCACAGTCCGGCTGTGCTAAACGCCTGTCTTCAGTCGGGAGATTCGACCCTGTTGCTCCATACACTGACTCTCTCTGATCTGAAGCGGATGGAAAAAAGCGGATATAGCCTCTCGTCGGAAGAGCTCTTCACTATATGGTTCGACCGGCCGATTTCTCTTGAAGCTATAACGCTTGTTACCGGTATCAGTAATAGGGATTTTTCAAAGACAAATCCCATATTCAGGTCTGATCCCCTGGTGCCTCTTGCCGGTTATGGGCTGAAATTTCCGACCGAAGTGGCTGAAAAAATAGAGGTGGACTCCCTTTATGCTGTTACGGAGCGTTTGGTTGAGGCCAGAAAGGCAGAAGTGCTTAAAAAACAGAAACAAGCTGAGGAGGAGCGCAAGCAAACCTCCATCATTTATACGGTTAAATATGGTGACACCCTGAGTGGCATTGCAAGGAAACACAGGGTAAGGGTATCTGACCTCAAAAAATGGAACAAGCTCAAGAGTGACTTTATCCGTGAAAGACAAAAACTAATTATTTACAAGTAAAAATTGATGAAAGCGAGCAGGATTTTACTCTTCATATTGTCAGTAATTCTCATTCTCGGACTAACTTGGGCGGTTTTTCCTCAGGGCGGAATAGAGGTTGGTGGCACCACCCTCCGTTTCGCTTCCTATGAGGAGGCCTCTTCAAGTATCAATGAGGAGGCGGTAGATGTGGATAAAGTGCTTTCTGAAGTGGAACAGAGCTTCAGGTTGCTTTCCGGTTCCCAGCAGGATACTCTCAGATTTTTTAAGAATTTCCTCAAGTCCAATCCCAACCGCATTTGGCTTCCAAACGATGACTACACCTATCTGGACACTCTGTTTCATCTCTTTGAATGCGCACAGGAAGAGAATAAAACCTATCGCATAATGCACTACGGTGACTCGCAGATAGAGATGGACCGTATATCCTCTATCATTCGTGAGCATCTTCAGGGTATCTTCGGTGGCAATGGTAACGGCCTTGTACCCGCCATACAAAGTGTCTCCACCTATTCTCTGGTGCAGAGCGCAACCGGAGATTTAACTCGTTACACGCTCATCGGTGACTCCACTACCGTACGCGCAGAGCACAATCGCTATGGGTTAATGACGCAACTCTCTCAACTCTCCGGTGAGGCCTCCATTAGCTTCAGGGTTTCAAAGAACTCCAATTGTCAGGAGCGTGCCAAGAAGTTTTCCAAAGTTTCGCTGCTTATCGGTAACAGTTCCCCGGGATTTAGAGCCTCCTTGCGCTGTGATACCATCAGAACCGAGAGTAAAGTGCTCAAAAACGCAGTTCAGGGAGTATCGCTACTTACCTGGGATCTCCCTGCGTATGCATCCAAAGGCACTATTACTCTCAGTGGCAGTGCTGAAATATATGGCTTTCTCATGGATGGTGAAAGCGGAATTGCTCTGGATAACGCACCTCTCAGAGGCAGTTCAGGCACCATATTCACCCGTATGAGCAAAAGCGTGATGAAGCAATCCTTCGACCTGCTCGATACCCGTATGATTATATTGCAGTTTGGAGGTAACAGCGCCGTCAGTATCCGTAATGAAAAGCAAATCTCCGCCTATCTGCGTAAACTCGAAAAGCAGATTGACTATTTTCACGAAGTGGCTCCCGATGCGCAAGTTCTTTTTATCGGTCCTTCGGACATGGGCAGGAGCGTAGAAGGTCGCGTTGCCACTATTCCCATGCTACCGGCTCTAAACGATTCGCTCAAGGTAATGGCCCTGAGCAAAGGGGCGGCATATTGGGATCTCTTCAATATGATGGGGGGTGAAAATTCTATGGTGCGTTGGGTAAAGCATATTCCTGCACTTGCGAGCAGCGATTATATCCACTTTACAACCAAGGGTGCCGAGCATGTGGGGATGGCTTTTGCAAGAGCTTTTGAAGTATGTTACAACTTTTATAGACTTAGGAAAGAGTTGGATCCGGAAATGGTCTCAGCTTATATGAGTAGTCAGGATTCCACCGAAGTGCCTTATGCTGACACTAAGGAGAGTGATATGGATATGGTTTCAGAAGGAGAAAGGGAGAAATAATGAGAAGAGGA
>JAKQLB010000335.1 GCA_029567375.1 Bacteroidota bacterium
TAAGGATGCGTGAGGCATAGCCAGAAGCATTGCGCATAGCCATTATATAACAACTAACAATACTATAATTTGATTACTATTCATGCTAGAAAGCTGTCTACTTTACGAAAAATGCTATCAGGATACCAATAACCAGCCCAAGAAAAGAAGATATGACTAACATAAATGCTTCCCCCTGCTTGATTTTTTGTTTGATCGCTTTTGTTGGGACTGTAGTGCCTAAATAGATGGAACTCTGCTTCCCTCTATTTTCAATTTTTATTGTTGGCTGAGAGCTTAGATCAACTTCTCTGGATTGCTGGGATAATATTGAACGGATTGGCTCAGGATCTATGACCTGTTGTGCACTCTGAACCAAGTATTCCAAGCGCACTTCATCTGGAGCGGAAAGGGGTGGGGCAATCGCTTCTTTACGTGCATGCCCTCTTTTCCCTATTGGCAGCAATAAGTTCCAAAAATGGATTTCTAATGTTTTGAACAGGTTCATCATTCGGCTTTCTATCCTCTGGAAGAAGACATTTTTATGATGTTTCCTTCCTCATCCGCTACGACCCGTACTGTCTGTTCCAAAGCTTTCCCTGTTGGAAGCGTATTGGTTTTTGTAAAAATCAATAAATATCTACTTCCTTGGGCACTAACCTTAGGTTTGACTCCTTGAAGTGCGGGAACACGAGCGTAAACACTTTGGCAAACCTTTTTTATTGCTGCGGAATCCATGACTTTACCCTTTAATTCATCTTGATTGATATGAACGCCGCCTGAGAAAAGCGGGTACATCTAAATTGTTTTCCGGCTCCACCTTGGTTAGATAATCTTCTTGGTTAATTTCGTTGAAATCTTGAAACTTTGTGCTTTTGTCAGATTTGTTTTTCTCTGTGTTCCATTCAGTGGGGTTCTCTGAGACCGTCTTTTGTTCAAAAGGGACATCATGCGATTTATTTTCCCTCATCTCTCCCGGCTTATTGCCGATTCCAGTCACAATTAGAATGAGTTGTACGCGGTCCTCCATGCGCGGGTCGGTGATAACCCCGGGAATAATATCCGCATGATATCCGGAGGCTTCTTGGAGAATTTGTAAAGCGTCGGTAACGTCGCGGAAGGAAAGGTTTGCGCTGCCGGTGAAATTCGCGATCATATTCGTGGCGGAGTAGAGATCAATTTCATCGAGCAAGGGATGGTGTAATGCTTTTTCGATGGCTTGTTTGACCCGGTCTGGGCCGCTGCCCGTGCCAATAGCCATAAGGGAGCCACCGCCACGCTGCATAACGCTCTTGATATGCGAAAAATCAACGTTAATCAATCCAGTTTCTGTTATAAGCTCAGAAATGCCCTGTACGCCTTGACGCAGCACATCGTCAGCCAAGGTAAACGCCATTTCTAACGGTAAATCACGTGGGGCTACCTGGATCAGCTTATCGTTAGGGATTGCGATGAGCGTATCTGCAAACTGGCGAAGCTTTTGCAAACCAAGCTCACAATTTTTTTGCCGTTTCCCCAACTCGAAGGAGAAGGGTTTCGTAACGATGGCTATCGTAACTGCGCCTACCGCCTTTGCCACTTTAGCTGCAACAGGGATAGCCCCTGTGCCTGTACCCCCTCCCATCCCTGCCGTGAGGAAGACCATTTCGGCGCCGTCCATCACAGCAGCAAGGTCGCGATAGCTTTCTTCTGCAGCTGCTTCACCGATTTCAGGGATGCCGCCTGCCCCTAAGCCGCGCGTAGCTTTAGGACCTAATTGGATCTTGTTAGGTGCTAGATTAGTTCTCAGCACTTGTGAGTCGGTATTACAAGCAACAAAGGTAACTCCTTGCATTCCGCTCTCAATCATCCGATTGATAGCATTACAACCACCGCCGCCTAAGCCCATGACTACAATTTTGGGTTGCGGACTAGAGATCGGGGTTCTTGAAGAATAAGAAGGATTAGTGCTCATTGTTTCACCTCGGGTATATTATCAGCGGTAATCCTGACGCTATTTACAACTTTCTCATCTATTTGGCATCCAGCTTCTCGGAGCATTTGGAGGTCATGCTCGCTAAAAGCTGAATCTTCGTTCCAAACGGTAACCTTACGCGCGTTC
>JAKQLB010000365.1 GCA_029567375.1 Bacteroidota bacterium
TGATATCGGTTCGACATTGGTGGATGAGGAAAAAGCCTTTAATCATCGGATCAGAGACATGATCCGGGGCACTTCCGTTACCTTTGAGCAGTTTTCGGAAAAGCGTATCCAATACGCCAAAGAGGGTTATAATGGAGATCAAAAAGCAATCGAGTATTTCGGCCTCACCAAAACGCCGTGGCACAGTGAGGATGAAACGCCATTTGATGACTGCACGCAAACCCTGCAAGCGCTGCGTGAAAAGGGCTATAAGCTTGGCATCATTGCAAACCAAAAGCCAGGCTCCAAAGCGCGCCTTGACGCATGGGGGCTTGGCCGGTATTTCTCGGTGATTGCGTCCTCTGCAGAATTGGGAGTATCCAAGCCGGACAAAGAGATATTCCTGCGGGCATTGGCGATGGCAGACTGTGACCCGGAAAACGCTGTCATGGTCGGTGACAGATTGGATAATGATATTAACCCTGCCAAAGAATTGGGCATGCTGACCGTCCGAATCAGAAAAGGGATGGCCGTATATGCAAAGCCCTCCTGCGAGTCTGAGGTTCCGGATCATATAGTGGACAGCCTTTGTGAGCTGTTATGTATCCTCTAATTGCATGAGGTGATAAAATGGAGAATGTGTTGGAGTCCGCTTTCTTTCAAGTAGTTACACTTGACGATTATTTACGATGTCCTTGTCGTGCATCCTCGCTCCCGTATTGGAAGTCGCAAAAGAGTGTCGTCCCGGATAACATGTTGATTATCCGAGACGATGCCTTTTCTAAAAGTGAATTCATGGAGTATGAGGACACGCCCTATTTCAAACTGATCCACGAATTAAAACACCTTAGAAGACCTGTATTGGGCGAAAGGTTTGACCTTGGATCAGAAGGAATCGATGCTTTTGCACGACATATTCACGAGTGTTATGGCGGTGGCGTTTCCACAGATGAACTGCAGGAGTACACGAAGCATCCTGTTTATGATCCGAATTTGTGGCTTGCGATCATAGACAGCAACACCGGAAGTTTTGTGGCATCAGGAATAGCAGAGCTGGACTCAGCTATCGGCGAAGGCGTTCTCGAGTGGATACAAGTTTCACCGGATTACAGAGGAATGGGATTATGGAGCTTTTTGGTCAGAGAGCTATTGTGGCGAATGAAAGACGTCGCTTCATTCGTGACTGTATCCGGGATGGTCAATAACAAGACCGATCCCTTAGGGCTATATCTTAGTTGCGGATTTAGTAAAAAAGTCATCTGGCATGTGTTGACCAAACGATGAATAATAAAGTAAGTAGAAAAACATGCCATTTGATAAAAAGAAAGAGTACAAGGAGGTTTATCTTCCGAAGGACAAGCCGTCTATTATAATGGTGCCGTCCACACATTCACGAGCAATCCGCTCTTGAAGGAACATGCGAGAAATACAGAAAAATCAACGGGTTTCAGAGATTCGGAAAGATAAACGTGAATTTTACGAGGATTGAGAATGAAAAACATTTATTTGATTGGCGGTACAATGGGCGTCGGAAAAACGACGACCTGTCAAATAATGAAAGAAAAACTGAACAACAGCGTTTTTCTGGATGGAGATTGGTGCTGGGATATGCACCCGTTTCAAGTGACCGAAGAAACAAAACGAATGGTCATGGAAAATATCTGCTATCTTTTAAATAACCATATCAAATGCTCAGCCTATGAAAACATTGTGTTTTGCTGGGTGATGCATGAGCAAAGCATTATCGACGATATCCTTTCACGCCTTGACACAACGCGATGCCATGTTCATCTCATATCTTTAGTCTGCGATAGCCAGGCGCTGCAAGCCCGGCTGATCAAGGATATAGAAGCCGGTATCCGCGCCGAAGATTCTGCCAACAGAAGCGTGGAACGTCTCCCTCTTTACGAAAAGCTGGATACCACCGAGGTGGACGTATCGAAAATCACACCGCAGCGGGCCGCGGAATATATTATCCACAACTGCTGAATCCCGATAATCATCAAAGAATTGGTTAACGGTCGTATCCTTTTTGGGTATCGATAGAAAAACCTTTTACACTATGATCGCGATAAAAGTAAAGATAGAAAGCGATAACATCTTAAAGCCGAATAATCAAAGCGGAACTGAAGTGCGATTTGGCGCGCTCTGTCGATAAAATGAATGTCACTACTGAATTCCGATAATAAAGGCACGGACGATCGCGCGAAACAGGTTGCGATGCCGTTATGATGAACGAAAACCTACGGTAAGGAGAGATAAAGATGGATAAAATATCGGCTGTCACTCCGACGCATAAAGTCGAAAAATCCGCGAAGGGAAGCGTATCCTACGATATCCATAACATTAGTCCGCGGGAGATGGACAAACTGACGCTAGAAATCTTCCGAAGGGGCGAAATCACGTTAAGAGAAAGATTGCCTTTCCTTACGTTGGATACGGAACGCCTCGCTCAGGAAACGGGACAAGACGTACAGGCAAAATACTACTCCCGCGTTTGGTGTGACCCGGATCGAAAACGCGACATGCTGCTCGAGTTCAGCAATACATTGAAAGAACAGCTAAGAGATGGCGATAGCCCTCAGAATATTGAAGCTACCCGAAACGCGATAACTTCGCTGGAACGAATGGACCAGCGCCTCTCTTTCGAACAGGTATTGAGAGTAACAATAGAACAGAGTTATATAACATAAATACAACTAGTAGCAATATATTTCTTTATATACTAAGCTACTAATTAAATTAGTACCGTCATTGTCGATATTATATTTTTTTAGTTTGCGTTATTTTTTCGTCATAATAAACTTCACGAAAATGTTAGTTTTGCTCGAGTTCCTCCTTTTTCTATACTTGAAGATATTTACACCACTAAGGTGTCGTGATTTCTAAAAGGGGTATAAAATATCTTTACGAAGCTCAAAATTCGGATGTTTAAAACACGATTTTCTTCCACAAGATTAAAAAAAGCATTGCATTTTGAACAGGAATATGTCATACTTTAGTAGTTCACCGATCGAGCGCAGATACCAGAATTCATAGACTCCAGTATTTAAAAGTTATAAGAGAGTCAACTCGACTAGTAAAAAAATACCGAATTTTCGATTGATCCCTTAGACTGATTGAGTTACGATTACAAAACTATTTTAAGGCATAACGTAAACGAAGAAGTTATCGCCAAAAAATACCTCCCGAACTGAATTATTGTAAACGCAATAAGGTTGATTCCGTCGAAGGATCGCTAAGTGTGTACTTGTACCTAAACAATACCCGCGTTGGAGGGAACGTTATGGTTCGAAAAAAGGACCCGAAAGCAACTGTCGATATAGCGTGTTTCCATACTCTAAAAAAATTCGAACTAATAGAGGGATATGCCAAAGCTTGGGCGCAAAAGCTCCTAAACTATAAGGAGTGCAACGGCATCGTTTTTATCGACTGTATGTGTAGCAGCGGCGTTTACCAAGACAGCAACGGTAATGAAGTTTTCGGAACGCCAATTCGCATCGCCAGTTATCTTTCCAAAATCATGCAAAAATATCGCGATAAACAAGCGTGGTGTTACTTCAACGACCTATCTACCGAAAAAATCGAAACCTTAAATAATTATCTTCCTTCAGAAACAGACAATTTCCATATTGTGACCAAAACCATAGATGGGAACGCTTTGCTAAAATCGATAGACAATTTCACGGGTCTAAGGCTACACAATCTTCTCGTCTACGACCCGTTCGAAGCCGCAATTGATTGGGAGGCACTGATTCCATTTATCAATAACTGGAGTGATATAATCATAAACCACATGGTTTCCGATCCGATTAGAGCTATACCGCAAGTGAAGCGCACTTCAGCGAAAGAAAAGTATGAGCGGACCTATTTAACTACCTTACAAAAACTTACGACTTTTAGCGGTGACAGGGAAGCTTTCGAAAAGCGCATTAAAGAGATAATGATCGCATTACATCGTGAGTCAGGCAAGCGTTACTATATTGCCTCGTTCCCGTTCTTTAATAGGCGGAACGCGCTCGTGTATAATCTCATCCTTGGCAGTGGTAACATCGAAGGATTCAAGTTGTTTAAGAAGGTCGCGTGGCAGACCTTCGGCGGAAAGTCTTCGACAAAAAACACGCACGGAACTGAAAATCAATACGTTTTTGACTTGAGTGGCGAAGGCGCGATCACAACAAAGACTGATGAGAATTGTTACTACCCACAGGACATCGTTAAGTATCTCCATGAGAAATTCAAAGGCCGTGCAAACGTCACGCTCGACGAAGTGTGGAATGCATTGGATGAACATCCTGTGTTTCCATCGGAAGGATATAGGCCGCAGATCAAAAGCGGTTTGACATCAACATATGGCGACATGGTTGCGAAGACATCAATAACCTTTACTGAAAGGAGGTAATGATGACAAAAGCAGTCAAAGGATACATAGAGCGTAAATCAATGCTCTACAAAACCGGCGTGGAGTATGGTGACTACACCATGAACCATGTACTTGGATGTGCTCACGGGTGCAAATATCCGTGTTATGCATTCCTGATGTCGCGGCGATTCGGAAAAGTTTCCTCTTACGAGACGTGGGTAGAACCTTACCTTGTCAGCAATACGCACGAGATACTCGATAGAGAGATTCCACGTTTAAAATCGAAAATCGAGTCAGTTCATCTTTGCTTTACGACTGACCCGTTTATGTACGAATATAAAGAAATAGAAAAGATGAGCCTCGCCGCTATCCTCAAGTTGAATACAGCGGGAATTAAGTGCACGGTTTTAACGAAGGGAATTCTTCCGGAAGTCCTTGCCGAAATGTCACCTAAAAACGAGTATGGAGTGACGCTCATCTCACTTGATGAAGAATACCGCTCGCGCATTGAGCCGGGGGCGGTTACTTATCGGGAAAGACTCGCCTCGCTCCGCCGACTCCATGAGCTCGGGTGCAAGACATGGGTCAGCGTCGAACCTTATCCCACACCGAATTTAATAAAACAGAACTTGGACGCGATTCTGGAGACCCTCGCCTTTACTGATAAAATAATCTTTGGACGCACGAACTACAACAAAGAAATCACAGCCTACGTACAACATAAAAACTTCTACAACGATCAAGCGCAGAAAGTTATCGAATTCTGCGATGCACATGATATTCAATACCACATCAAGGACGGTACAATTAAAGAAGTAACGAAAGTGAGGTAATGGCTTATGACTCGACTAGAGGAAATTACGGTTGGAGCAAGAATAGCCGGAATTGCCGAAGGTGTGTTAGTTAATGTTGTTGCTGTCAAATGGCATGGAACAAGCGCCCTAACGATTACATTTAAAAACCCGGCAGGAAATGTAGCCGAGCAAATTTTATATCGTGAAGATGAAGAGCGGTTAGAGATTTCGGATGGTAGCCTTCTTTGGAGTTTTGATGGAGATGCCGATACCTTACGACTCGCTTCGGAAGCGTACCGCATCAATCTTGCACACCTCTTCGACCCCTACCTCGCCGTCCATACTTCGGCGATTGAGCCCCTTCCACACCAGATTTCGGCGGTTTATCAGGAAATGCTCTCGCGGCTTCCGTTGCGCTACATTTTGGCGGACGATCCTGGCGCCGGCAAAACGATTATGACAGGGCTTTTCCTTAAAGAATTACTCGTGCGCGGCGATTTGAAACGTTGTATGATTGTTACTCCCGGCAATTTGTCAGAGCAATGGCAAGATGAACTATACCGTAAATTTAATCTTTGGTTTGAAATACTGACGAACGATCGAATAGAGTCAGCAGTAACAGGGAATATTTTCACTGAAGTGAACCTGTGCATCGTCCGTCTCGATAAACTTTCCCGTAATGAAGTAATACAGGAGAAACTGCGCGTCACAGACTGGGACTTGATTGTATGCGATGAAGCTCATAAAATGTCCGCTACGGTATGGGGAGGAGAGATAAAGTACACGAAACGTTTTCAGCTCGGGCGTTTGCTATCGTCCATCGCCCGCCACTTCCTGCTTTTGACCGCTACTCCCCATAATGGTAAGGAGACGGATTTCCGGCTTTTTATGTCACTCATTGACCAGGATCGCTTCGAGGGTGTAACGAGAAGTAGCAATCAAGCAGTTGATGTTTCCGATGTTATGCGCCGTCTCGTGAAGGAAGAATTGTTAAAATTCGATGGAACACCACTGTTCCCAGAACGACGCGCTTATACTGTCAACTATGACCTCTCGCCTTCGGAAGCACACCTCTACACAACGGTCACAGATTACGTACGAGATGAGTTTAACCGTGCAGATACTCTAAACAGCGAACGCAGGACAACAGTTGGCTTCGCTTTAACCATCTTGCAACGGCGTCTTGCTTCATCTCCAGAGGCAATCTACCAATCCTTGAAACGACGCCGGGAGCGATTGGAGAGCCGTATCACAGAAGAAAGACTTGGTAAACGTACGGCGAATGTTTCATTGCCCGGCTACGAAGATTACGATGACGACGATATGCCCTCAGCCGAGTTGGAAGATACTGAGGAGCAAGTCGTCGACCAAGCATCTGCAGCTCAGTCCATTGCCGAACTGGAAGCCGAAATCACTACGCTGAAGAAGCTGGAATGTATGGCAAACGAGGTACGCCAAAGCGGAGAAGACCGCAAGTGGGATGAGCTTTCCCAACTATTACAGGACGACGAAAGTATGTTTGATGGGGATGGAACCCGAGAAAAATTGATAATATTCACAGAACATAGAGACACACTCCGCTATCTGAATAATAAAATTAGCTCACTTCTTGGAAGCGAGGGAGCAGTTGTCACCATCCACGGCGGCATGCTTCGAGACGAACGGCGAAAAGTTGAGGAATTGTTCAGGCAGGATAAGGAAGTACGTATCCTTATCGCCACCGATGCTGCGGGGGAAGGGATCAACCTGCAACGCGCTCACTTAATGGTTAACTACGACTTACCGTGGAACCCTAACCGCCTTGAGCAGCGTTTCGGGCGTATCCACCGCATTGGTCAAACAGAAGTCTGCCATTTATGGAATCTTGTGAGCCGGGAGACTCGAGAGGGTATGGTATTCCAAAGGCTCTTCGAAAAACTGGAACAAGAACGCGAGGCTCTCAGAGGTAAGGTATTTGACGTTCTCGGCAAGGTTACGTTCGAGAATAAACCGCTTCGTGAGCTCTTGATTGAAGCGATCCGTTATGGCAACGATCCGGCTGTACGAGAAAGATTAAATCGGGTTGTTGATGACAGTCTAAATCGCGAAGAACTGCTAAAGCTGTTAAGCGAACATTCGTTGATTGAAAACACGATGGATGTACAACAGGTGACAGCGATCCGAGAAGATATGGAGCGTATGGAAACCCACAAGTTACAACCTCACTTTATCGAGTCATTTTTTATCGAAGCTTTCCAGAGTGTTGGCGGAAAAATTAGGCAACGCGAAAAAGGGCGCTATGAGATAACCGCCGTCCCCTTCGCAGTTCGAAACCGCGATAGGCAACTTGGCTTCAGAGAACCAGTTCTTTCCCGCTATGAGCGGGTTTGTTTCGACAAACTTTTCTCCAATATACAAGGTCAGATTCCCGCTTCCTTAATAACCCCTGGCCACCCATTGTTGGAAGCGACTATTGACTTGGTACTCGAACAAAATATCAATACCCTGAAACGTGGCGCCATATTCGTAGATGATTCTGACGAAGAACAAGATGCGAGGCTTCTTTTCTATATAGAGGACTCCATACAGGACGGGGTTATTCTACCGACCGGGAGCAAACGCGTTATCTCCAAACACGTTCACTTCGTAGAGATTAAAGAGGATGGGTCTGCAACAAGCGCAGGATACGCCCCCTACCTTGACTATCGCGCGGCTAACGAGATCGAGCAAGCCGAAATCTTTAGGTTTCTGAAAAACCAACGATGGCTTCAAGTGAACGTCGAGGATATCGCGGTCAATTATGCTATTGACGAAATTATCCCTACTCACGTCAGGGAAGTGAAAGAACGAAAGATTAAACTCATCGATAAAATCACGAAAGCTGTTAAGGATAGGTTGACAGCAGAAATACAATACTGGGATTTCCGAGCTTCCGATCTACGGACGAAGGAATCTGCGGGAAAAACGAATGCCAAGTTAAATTCCCAGATGGCAGAACGGCGCGCTGAAGAATTGGTTGCTCGTAAGCAGAAACGTCTCGCTGAACTCGAAACCGAAAAACTCATTTCAGCAATGCCGCCTTTGGTCGTTGGTGGGGCTATTGTTATTCCTCGCGGACTTCTGAACAAGTCGCTGGGAAAACCTGATGTTTTTTCGATCGACGCAACTCAAAGGCGAAAAATCGAGTTGACGGCAATGAAAGCTGTGATGGACATTGAAGAATCCCTCGGTTACGTTCCTCGCGACGTGAGTATGGCAAAGATAGGTTATGATATAGAATCGTTTATACCACGCGAAAAGCGGGGCGCGAATAGCGCTTCTCTTCGCTTTATAGAAGTTAAAGGCAGAGTAAGCGGTGCGGATACTGTAACTGTCAGTAAAAACGAGATACTCACAGCATTCAACAAACCAGATGAATATATTTTAGCAATCGTAGAAGTGGATGATTTGACAACAAAAACCATCTACTTGAAAAAGCCATTCCGTGAACGTCCGGATTTCGCCGCTACGAGCGTGAACTTTGACATTGATGAATTAATTAGCTACGCGGATACGATATATACGGATTAAGGGTGAAAAAGAGGAGATATGCCATGATAGAGTCTATTTCATTGAAAAATTTTAAGGCTTTTAAAGATGTTGAAATGAAGAATATTCCGCCGTTTTGCGTTATTGTTGGCGCTAATGGAACAGGTAAAAGTACGATCTTTACTGTGTTTGGTTTTCTTCGAGACGCTATGGAAAGCAACGTTAATACAGCACTATCGAAACTTGGTGGAAGCCGCGGTATTAAAGAAGTGAGAACTCGTGGAGTCCCGGAGAATGAACCAATAGAAATAACCATTAAATATCGAACAAAAAAGGTAGTGAACTCTAGCAATACGCAACCTTTGATAACCTATCAACTAATAATTAACGAAAGAAACGGCAAAGCGTATGTTGAACTAGAAAGGTTAAGTTATCGAAGAGGCCGACGTGGGATCCCGTGGTTGTTTTTGGATATTTCCGACGGAAAGGGCATAGCTGTCACTAACGAGGCAGCGGAAGTAACCGATGTCAGTCAGCTTGCACGAGAAGACCAATTGTTAAAGTCAAATGATATACTTGCGATTAAAGGTCTGGCTCAATTTAAACGCTTTCCGGCAGTCATGGCTTTGGGTGAGATTATTGAAAACTGGTATGTATCAGATTTTCACATCAGCAAGGCGCGACCGGAACAGGAAGCAGATTATGCTGAACACCTTTCCCGAGAAGGAGAAAATCTTTCGTTAGTCATTCAATATCTTTACAATAATCATCGAGAAATTTTTAACAAGATTATTGAAAAAATCAAGAAACGCATACCGGGTATTACTAATGTAGAATCTAAGACAACAGAAGAAGGACGTGTGCTGTTAAAATTCCAGGACGGTGCTTTTGAAGACCCGTTTCTTGCAAAATTCGTCTCTGATGGCACAATTAAGATGCTTGCTTATCTCGTACTACTTAACGACCCTAACCCATATCCATTGCTCTGCATTGAGGAGCCGGAAAACCAGCTATACCCTAAGTTATTGGAAGAATTAGCTGAAGAGTTTCGTGAGTATGCCAATCGCGGTGAACAAGTTATGGTTTCAACCCATTCACCGGATTTTCTTAACGCCGCAAAGCCGGAAGAGGTATTTTGGCTTGAAAAAAAGGCTGGTTATACACAAATCAAACGAGCATCTGAGGATGAGCAAATCGCTGCCTATATGCGGAATGGCGACAAGATGGGTTACCTCTGGAAGCAAGGATTTTTCGGCGAGGCAGATCCTCGATGACGAATCTGGTATGCTTTTTGGAAGAAGCATCTGCGAAAGAGTTTTTAGAAGGAGTTTTTCCACGTTTATTACATGACGGGATTTTCGTTCATTACGTCGTCTTCGAAGGTAAACAGGATTTAGAGAAGCAAATCGTCAGAAAATTGCGGCACTGGCAAAAACCGGATTCTGTGTTCCTTGTTATGAGGGATCAGGACTCAGCAATCTGCACTACAGTAAAAGAAAACCTGGTAAGGCTTTGCACCAAAGCTCAAAAACCGGAAACACTTGTGAGAATTGCTTGTCAAGAGCTGGAAAGCTTTTATTTTGGGGATTTGATAGCCGTTGGAGAAGCTTTGCGGGTAGATCTTAGTTCATATATACATAAAGCGGCATATCGTACACCAGACAACAATGTGAATCCAGCGAAAAAACTTGAAAAAATCACCGGTAGAATATATCAAAAAATCGGTGGTTCGCGTGAAATTGGCAAAGTTATTTCACTCACCGATAATTCTTCGCACAGTTTCAATACGTTGATTTCAGGTATTCGAAGGTTATGTGAATGTGAGGATGTCCAAAATGCCTGAAAAGAAGAAACTTATCGAAGTAGCTCTGCCGCTGGAAGCGATCAACGCAGAGTCGTCTCGCGAAAAGTCAATACGCCACGGACACCCGTCCACCCTGCATTTGTGGTGGGCAAGGCGGCCGCTTGCAGCGGCACGGGCTGTCATCTGGTCATCACTGGTGGATGACCCGTCTAGCCACCCCGAAGAATTTCCTACAGAAGAAGCGCAGACTGCAGAACGGGAGCGGCTTTTCGGGATACTCGAAAGGCTCGTAAAATGGGAAAACTCCAACAACCAAGAAGTCCTTGCCGAAGCAAAAGCCGAAATAATGAAGTCCACAGACGGAAACCCACCTGCCTTGCTTGACCCCTTCGCGGGCGGCGGATCGATTCCGCTGGAAGCGCAGCGGCTTGGACTCAAAGCATATGCCAGCGACTTGAACCCCGTTGCTGTAATGATAAACAAGGCAATGATCGAAATCCCGCCGAGGTTTGCCGGGCAGTCGCCTGTGAACCCGATTTCGAGATCTCTCGTAAGGAAATGGGCAGGTACAGAAGGACTCGCCGAAGACGTGCGTTATTACGGCGAGTGGATGAAGCAAGAAGCTTTCAAGCGTATCGGCCACTTATACCCGAAAGTCAAGGACGAATATGGCCAAGAACATACGGTTATTGCTTGGATTTGGGCTCGAACAGTAAAATGCCCAAATCCTGCCTGCGGATGTGAGATGCCGCTGGCGAGCAGTTTCCAACTGACATCTAAGAAAGGCAAAGAAGCATTCGTCCAACCGATTATTGAAGGCTCAAGCATCCATTATGAAGTAAAATACGGCAAAAATGCACCTGAGGCACCCAAAACGGCGCGTGGTGCTAAGTTTAAGTGCATCCGCTGTGGAGAAGCGACCACGGAAGTCTATATCCGGACCGAGGCAAACGCACAGCGTCTTGGTCAAGTTATGATCGGAATAATAGCCGAAAGCCGTAACGGAAGAGTCTATCTTTCCCCAAGCCAAGAGCAGCTATCTGCTACTCAAGTTGAACTCCCTGATAGCTATCCACGTGATGGAATTGCTTATAACCCTCGCGATTTTCGACCACCCTACTATGGTCTAAAAACGTATGGCGAGTTGTTCACAAATAGACAGTTAACTACACTATCGACGCTTCAAGATCTGCTAACCGATACAAAAGCGGAAATTAAAAGCGATGCGTATTACTCAAGGAACAGGGATGCGGAAGCATATAGCGATTCGGTCATCGTCTATTTGGGCTTTCTCGTAGACAAAATGACTGACTACCATTCTTCTCTATGCACATGGCATTATTCGAAAGAACTGATAAGGAACACTTTCGGGCGGCAAGCAGTTGGCATAACTTGGGATTACTCTGAGGCAAATCCTTTCAGTAATTCTGCTGGTTGCATTGAAAACATGATTGACTGGATAGTGAAATCTATTAACAACTTTCCGCATTCAGAAGTGGCAGGAAAGGCAGAACAACGCGACGCACAGAGCGATAACGGAATGCGCAATATTATGGTGTCAACAGACCCGCCTTACTACAACAACATCGCTTATGCCGACCTATCTGATTACTTCTATGTCTGGTTGCGTAGGTCGTTAAAAAGTATCTACCCCGACCTGTTTCGCACGATGTTAGTGCCAAAAGCAGAAGAATTGGTTGCAAACCCATATCGATTTGAAGGTGGTACTGGAGAGGCACAGAAGTTTTTTGAGGAGGGAATGCTAAACACGTTCATGCAGATAAACACCTATGCGCAAGAGGATATACCCGTCAGTGTTTACTATGCGTATAAGCAGAGTGACTCAGATGAAAACAACAACACTGCTTCCACGGGTTGGGAAACGATGCTAACTGCTATCATCCGCGCAGGCTTTTCAATAACAGGCACATGGCCAATGAGAACAGAAATGGCAAACCGCTCAATAGGTATTGATGCTAATGCCCTTGCTTCCTCCATTGTCCTCGTTTGCCGTAAGCGTCCCGTCAATGCAAAGATTTGTACCCGACGAGATTTTTTCAACTCACTAAAGCGTGAACTTAAACCAGCATTGATGAAATTACAAGCGAGCAACATCGCGCCGGTCGATCTGGCGCAGTCTGCTATTGGCCCCGGTATGGGGGTTTACTCAAGCTTCTCCAGGGTTTTGGAAGCTGACGGTACACCGATGAGTGTCCGTACCGCTCTACAGATCATCAATCAGGAACTTGACCTTTATTTTTCCGAACAAGACGGCGAACTTGACCGCGAAAGCCGCTTCTGTGTTGACCTATATATGCAATACGCCTTTAATGAAATAAAATTCGGGGATGCAGATGTTTTAGCGCGAGCGAAAAATACTTCTGTGGAAAAACTTGCCGGTTGTGGTGTGCTCTATGCGCACAAAGGCGTGGTAAGGCTATTGACGCGAGAAGAGATCCCCGAAACGATTTACGGCCGCGAAAAGTTTATCTGGCTTTTTACTCAGCAACTCACTCGCGCCTTGGAAAAAGACGGCGTCCTCGGCGTTGCGAAAATCATAACAGACGTTTTTACTTCAGAACCTGAACAAGCCAAATCGTTGGCGTACCGGCTTTTCACGATAGCCGAACGAAAGGGTTGGGCACAAGAAGCCTATGCCTACAACTCGCTCGTTATCGCGTGGCAAGACATACAGAGCAAGGCCGCTGATCTGCAATCACAGAGGAAAGGCGGTAAACAAGCGACTATGTTTGAGGTTCAGAATCATTAACTGGGGGGTTGATAATGGCAAATAACCACTTGCAAGTTCAGGAAGGATTTCGGGTACTACTCTTTGCTCTATCTGACTACATATGCAAGGAACTTAAACAGGAGTTCGGAGAGAATTGGTGGATAAACGGCGTTATGGATGTACTCTACGAGGAGCAGAAACGCGGACTGCCGGATTCCGGCGACTGGCCTACACTGGTTGATTCGCTCGACGTCGCCCGTTGCCTCTTGCTGTTCGATTTGCACTGGCAGAGAGTGTTTCGCAAGAAGTTGTCTATCGACCACCGAACTTGGGCAAAGGAACTTTACGGCGTCCGTAACAAACTGGCGCATATTGGTGGGTTGGATTTCAGCGATGATGACGCTTGGCGCGCGCTCGATACGATGTCGCGTCTATGCGAACAGATAGATCCCGAAAGCGCGGAAGAAATTCGGGGTTTTCTTCGCGCTTCTCGCTATGGCACGACAGGTGGCTCCACGACGGTTACAGAAGCACCATCCTCAAAGGAGGTAAGTGTGGCAAAAAAGAACTCCGGTATATTAAGCTCATCCCCCATAAATGGGCTTCCAAGTTGGCGCGACGTTATCACCCCGCATCCCGACGTGGCGCAGGGAAGATATAAGAACGCCGAGTTTGCAGCCGACCTCGCACAGGTCGCTCGCAGCGAAGGCGCGCTCGAATATCGCGACCCCATAGAGTTTTTTGCCCGTACGTATATGACGGAAGGTATGATGGGGCTTTTAGATCAGGCTTTACGCCGTATTAACGGTATGGATGGCGAGCCTGTTATCCAGTTGAAGACGGCGTTCGGAGGCGGTAAAACCCATAGTATGCTTGCCCTTTACCATCTCCTGCGCGGCAGGGTTTCCGTCGACAAAATTGCAAACATAAAGCCTGTTCTACAAAGAGCGGGCGTAACGACATTGCCGAAAGCGAACGTAGCCGTTTTAGTCGGCACGGCGCTGGATCCCACCCGAAGCAAGCGTCCAAACACGATGCCAGGTATTACTGTTAACACACTGTGGGGAGAGATGGCTGCGCAACTCGCAACATCGGTGGGCAAGCCTGCCCTATATGATTACGTAAAAGAATCAGATAAAAAAGGTGTCTCTCCCGGGTCCGAAGCGCTCAAAAACCTGTTTGACGCTGCCGCGCCTTGCTTAATACTGATGGACGAGGTGGTCGCTTACGCCAAGAAAATCTATGGAGCCAACGGTCTTCCTGCTGGAACCTTTGACAACTTCATCTCCTTCATTCACGAAGTGACCGAAGCCGCAAGGGCGAGCAAGAACAGCCTTGTTGTCGCGTCGATCCCCGAATCCGATATCGAAATTGGTGGAGACGCGGGGAAAACCGCCCTTGAAACCATTGAACATACTTTCGGGCGTATGGAATCCATTTGGAAACCTGTTGCGGCGAACGAAGGTTTTGAGGTCGTGCGTCGGCGCTTGTTCCTCGACTGTAAAAATCCCGATGGCAGGAATGCGGTATGCTCCAAGTTCAGCCAGATGTATAACGAAAACCAGGGTGACTTTCCCCTCGAAACCCGCGAGGTGGAGTATCGTGAGCGTCTGGTTGGTTGTTATCCGATTCACCCGGAAATATTCGACCGCCTTTACGGGGACTGGGCAACATTGGAGCGTTTCCAGAGGACTCGCGGCGTTCTGCGTCTAATGGCAGCTGTTATTCATGAACTGTGGATGGGAAACGATGCGAGTTTAATGATTATGCCCGGTTCTATTCCCCTCGACGTACCAAACGTACGCGACGAACTGACCCGTCACCTGGCCGAAAACTGGAATGCTCTCGTTGACCGCGAAGTGGACGGTAAGAACTCGATTCCGTATCAGAAAGACCAGTCCATCCCTCGTTACGGTGGGAATCTGGCAGCCCGTCGTGTGGCGAGAACGGTGATGCTCGGCTCCGCGCCTTCCGTTCGCGACCAAAATATTCGCGGAATAGAGGCTTCTCGTATACGTCTCGGTGTTGTCCAACCTGGAGAAAATATCGCCATCTTTAATGACGCGTTGAACACTCTATCCTCTTCGCTTACTTACCTTTACGCGAATCCTTCAGGCGACCGCTTCTGGTACGACACCAGACCAACGCTTCGAAAAACTGTAGAAGACCGCGCCACGCAAATATCGCCTTCCGATGTGGAATATGAAATAGAGACGCGCCTCCGGGGACTACGCAAGGAACCGCCATTTGCGGGTATCCATATCTGCCCTGCGTCCTCGCTCGATGTGCCGGACGAGCAAGCCGCTCGATTTGTTGTTTTACGCCCCGAAGACAATTATAAAGCAGCTAATCAGAATAACAAAGCGTTGACGGCGGTAGAGGTTATTCTGAACAACCGGGGAACCGCGCCTCGTATTTATCGCAATATGCTGGCGTTCATCGCTCCCGACCAAGATCTGATGTCGAGCCTCAAGCAGGTTGTCCGGCTTCATCTTGCGTGGAAATCCATCAAAGACGATAGTGAGGACTTGAACCTCGACGTAGCTCAAAACCACGAGACGGAGAACAACCTTCGTAGAAGCGACGAAACCGTAAAAGTGCAGATGAATGAAGCTTACTGCTGGCTTCTTGTACCGTATATTGATCGGGACAAAGAGTTGAAAAAAATCGTCTGGGATACGATACGCGTCAACGGCGGTAGCGACAGTATCATTACCAAAGCAGCCAAAAAGATGCGTCAGAACGAAGCCATCATTGAACGCTGGGCTCCTGCTCTCCTACGGATGGAATTGGACAATTTACTTTGGCGTGAATCTGATAATATAGCAGTCAAACGGTTGTGGGAGTATCTTTGCACTTACTGCTACCTCCCGCGTCTGGCAGACGAGAAAGTACTGAACGAGGCCATCCAGACCGGCGTTAATTCCACCGAATATTTTGCCTTTGCTTCCGGCATTGATGGTGAGCGGTACATCGACCTGAAGTTCAACCAATTCGTAGGCAACATCGAGAAATCGGGCTATCTGGTTAAAGTTGAAGTTGCTAAAAAGCAATTCGCCAATGAGGAGGCAAAGCGTCAGGCAGAAGTAGCTGCGCAAGCTTCAGACACGGGAATACCCATTCCTGAACAGAAAAGCGCTGGCAGCGGACCAGTAGCAACGATCCCCCCGACACGCTCGCGGGGAGATTCCGGGATTCCATCATCCGTCGTTCCTGGTGACCCTGCGCAAGTACAACCCGTTGCACCGAAAAACAAACGTTTCTTTATGTCCGCCGACCTGGACATCACACGCATTAATCGTGACGTTCAAAAGATTGTCGAGGAAATCATACAACATCTGACTTCTGTTAGTAGCGCCAAGGTCAAGGTATCACTTGAAGTCGAGGCTGAAACTGACACGGCCTTCACCCAACAGACCATCCGGACGATAACCGAGAACTGCCAGACGCTGAAAGTGCAATCATTTGAGTTTGACGAATAAGTAAGGGGGATACCTTGATGCTTGAAAAATTACTCAGTATTTGTGATAATCGCTTTCGGAATAACTGTTACTTCACGTGTATCAATTGTAATTATTCTGGTAACTGCCCGAGAAACGAACAAGATTGTGAAAAGTGTCTTATAAACGTGCATTATCCCGAGAGCGTACCTGAAGATGCACCGCCCAGAAAGTATGATTGTCAAAAAATGGCAGATTTTTATGTAGGAAGGTTTTCGTACCGATTCACATCAGAAATGATATATGCCCTCAGCTGTTTGAAGGATATTTGGAATAGCAACTTAATAAAGATTCTATCTTTTGGTTGCGGTCCTTGTACGGATTTATTAGCATTGGATTCTCTTAAAAAAAATAACGTACTAAATTATTCAAATCTCGAGTATCGAGGGTTAGAATATAACGAGTCCGTGTGGCAAAATATACACGAGGATATTAAAACGATATCACCTAAAGGAACAAGAATAGAATTTATCTATGAGGACGTCTGTGAGTATATCAAAAAGATTTCTCCAGATGCTTTGATGCCAGGATGGATACCAGACTGGATACCGGACTTGGTAATATTTCAATACTTCTTCTCAGATTTGCATAAGAACTCTAAACCAGAACACATTTCTGGTTTTTTAGAAGCTTTCGCACGATTTTCTAATCTCTATATGCCTCCTAAATCCTATATTGTTCTTAATGATATAAACCTTGGCATGGATTATAATGGTGGACGCGACTACTTCGATAAACTTAAACATTTGCTCAATAATTGCGGAAGTAGAAAGGGACGATTTCGAGACGATAATACCAAAAGCGACTATTATCCGAATGGGTATCCCTATGGGGAGGATAGCGATGGCGAATTTCCTGATAACTCCATTCCTTTCGATATTCAAAGATATCCAAGATATTCACCCAAACAAACCTGTGCTAGTGCACGAATGATAATAAAAAGAAGGTGAAAGAAGATACTAATAAGCGCAAGCCGCCGTACAGATATACCGAACTATTACTCCGACTGGTTCCTTAATCGAATCAAGGAAGGATTCGTTTTGGTGCGTAACCCAATGAACATCCATCAGATTAGCAAAATCAGCCTCACACCGGAAGTGGTTGACGGTATCGTTTTCTGGACTAAAAACCCGCTTCCTATGCTTGCACGGCTTAGCGAGATAAAAGACTATATGTACTACTTTCAGTTTACGATTACACCCTACGGTAAGGACGTAGAACCACATGTACCGATAAAATCCAGTAAGGTTCTCACGTCGTTCAAACGCCTTTCAGATATGATTGGGGCAGACCGTATCGTGTGGAGATATGACCCAATTCTGATAAACGAACGGTATTCACTTGACTACCATATCAGGGCTTTCAGGAAAATCGCTGAAGAACTTCACGAATATACCCGGAAAGTAACTATCAGCTTCATAGATGAAGACTATCGTGGAGTAAAAAATAATATTAAAAAACTAGCGTTGCACGATTTCCCCGCGACCTCACAAACGCAAATAAGTGCTTCATTAGCTGAGATTGCTCAAAGCTACGGGTTGAAAATCGATACTTGTGCTGAAAAGGTCGAGTTACGGCATTTCGGAATTGAACACGCCCGCTGTATTGACGACCGAATTTTTAGCCAATTACTCGGTTGTCATCTGAATGTTAAAAAAGACAAAACTCAAAGGTTAGAATGCGGGTGTGTTGAGAGTATTGATGTAGGAATGTATAATACTTGTCCTAACTGTTGCCGATACTGCTACGCGAACTATAGTCAAAATATAGTCGCGAAAAATTTCGCTAATCACAATCCGCTATCTCCTCTCATCTCTGGAGAGTTGCGTAGCGATGACAAAATTACGTTACGGGAAGTTAAATCGTGTAAAGAAAGACAACTTAACTTTGAGAGTTTAAAAACCATCCCACCGTCTCAATCGAACTAAAGAGTACTGATTCAAAAAGGATATTCTTTTAGAGTCTTTAATGTAAATGACTTGAGCTCATCTGAACGTTATTAGTATGCGTAATGTTTCTCATCATTAATAAATAGTAACGGATGCACATATCGAAAAAGAACGATCACGGAATTTGGCTATAGCATAGCGCGAATCCGTTTGATTATTCGCGGTTTCCTGCGTAAAATCTCGCAATATACCGAAATGGGGCAGAGTAACGGAAGAATAGAATCATCCGTATTACAAAAAGCGATCGTCGTATGCACTCCAAAGACACTTCTTTTCATGCAAACTTTCCGCCTGCTTCGCAGCTTAGTTAGAGCGGTGATACACCGCCAAAAACGAGACAATGCATATGAGAAAGTGCTCCGTAAAAAGCATCTCATAAATGATGATTCGTGGACGATGTCAGCACCGCTAGAAATTTCCGATAAAATCCCAATAATAATTATAAAGTTACAGCGGTATTATTGTGAGCTACTTCCTCCCTTAATCCGAATTCCATTTATTCTCTAAAACGGTAACTTTTACCGCGACTATACACCCTACCTTCCCGAAATATGTAACGAGGGAG
>JAKQLB010000377.1 GCA_029567375.1 Bacteroidota bacterium
ACTACCACCTACGGCTATGACTACGAGAACAGGCTCGTCTCCGCCGTAACACCTTCTTCCGAGGCCTACTACGGCTACTCCGGAGACGGCAGAAGAACCTATTCCTATATAGACTCCAACGAGGTAGAATATATCTACGACGGCCTACTCCCGCTCATTGAAAGATCCGGCCCCGGCACCTATATAGCCGCCTACACGAAGCTTCCAAGCGCCCCGGGAGGCATAGGAGGGCTTATTTCAAGCCATGACGGCGCCAATACCCTCTATTACCACGACTCCAACCTAGGTAACGTAAACCAGGTAACCAACTCCGCAGGCTCTGTCATCCAGACCTACGACTATGACGCCTTCGGCAACATCACCGCCCAATCAGGCGCCTTGACCGCCAAATACGCCTACAAGACCAAGGAATACTCTCCTGAGACGGGGTTAATCTTCTTCGGCAGAAGGTACTACAATCCGCTGATAGGACGCTTCATAACCAAGGACCCGTTAGGACAGGTGGATGGTCCCAATATGTATTTGTATTGCTTGAATGATTCGATAAATAGGATGGATCTTTATGGCCTTTATTGGGGCGAAAGCGCTATTAATTGGTGGTTAACCGAAGCTGTTCTTCCGGGTCCATATGGTCAACCCGTTTCTGAATGGGGTCCTTTTGGCCCGACGCAATGGGGAGACCCGATGTTTTATACCGATTGCGCTGGAGGAATATGGAAATGGTCTGAAAGAATTGCGGTAGGAACAGCTGCAGTGGCGGCTGCGGTGGCAAGCGGCGCAATGGCATATGAGGCCGCTACAAATATAAGAATAGAGGTTCATTTGCCACATGCCAGAGGCCCACATAATTATCCACACTTACAAGGCATAAAGGGTCCTGGTTGGGGAAAGACCATATGGAGGATCCCGTAATGAACATTATAAAAATTCAAAATATAACTGATTTAAAATATTCTTTTTCATTAATGCACGATTCGGAATTCACGGAAAATGATTTTAACTATGATAAGGAAAAACATCTTTTTCGGATTAACACAGTCAGTTCGAAAATGAAATATTCTGTAGAGTTGTACAATGTGGTTGGATGCGAATTCTTCAATCTCGACAATATTACAAAAGGGAAAGCAACTGGAGGTGTCTTTAATTATGTAAAAATTGAAAATAAAGGACAGAATTTGATTATAATAAGCCAGGATCTAAGAATCGGTCTTAATCTGGCAAGTATAGAAGGAGAATTCAAAGAAGAGAGCGTGATGTCCTAATTAACCAAGAGGATATTTTTATTATATCCGGTTCTTTTTAGTTCATTGACATAGTGAACTAAAAAG
>JAKQLB010000378.1 GCA_029567375.1 Bacteroidota bacterium
GGCCAAGATCTATTATTCATCTAATATAATGAACTTCGTCTTCTTCAGCTTTGATATGGCTGCCTATCAGGCTGAAGAAGACGAAGTTCATTATATTAGATGAATTATAGATCTTGGCCGGGGTGGTCACCTGGACATTTCTGGATATGCCCTTCAGAGCCTGCTGATTCTGCCTTTCCAGGGACTGGAGCTGATAAGGTCTCAGCTCAGGATAGCCGTCATAGATCCACTTCTCAATCATGATATCGGGCGGATAATTGGTTAGCTGCCTGACCAGACCATCTGTCCACATGCCTACCACCCTAACCAGCTCTTGCATCGGTATCAGCTTCGAGATCCTGTTTAAGTCCCCCTCGATCTCTTGCAGCATTGCTCTGGGATCTTTCGGTTTGGCAGGAATCAGCCTCTTCTCCTCGGGCGCGCCGAACATCCTCAGTATATGGCCGCATTCATGGGCCACCAGGTGGTTGATGATCGCATCATGCTGCGTTCTGTAGAAGACGACGTGGCTGGGCATGGTCTTCCTTGCGATCTTCACCGCGGCAAAGGTATTCAATTCGTCCTTCTCAACGAACCTTAACGGCTTGCCAGTTGCCGCCTCTACCTCGCTTAAAATCGATTTTACGGGCTCTATAAGCTCTAAGGTCATTGCGATATCCCTGATTCGACCATCTTCAATGCAAGGTTATATTCATCGGTGAAATCCATGCCCAGATCCAGGTTTGGATCGATCTGCTGGAAGCCTATATACATGATGCTCACGAGCTGCAAGGCGGTAAATTCTCCCGGAAGAGTACTCAGGCGGAATTTCTTGTTGGGATCATTGATCTCGAATCCCTGTCTGCCAAGGAGGGCGATCTCAAAGCTTATTTCCTGGACCTTTTTCTGGGGCATATCCCGGAACATCTTCAGGGCGCTTATCATGTAGAAAACGACATCCATCCTGGGTCCGCTGGACTTGAGGGTCTTGAACGCGATCTCTCCCAGCCCCTCTCGCCCCAATTCCTTTAAGGTATCGGGGGCGGGCATTTCCAGAAGAGCTTTAAAGTATTTCTCGGCATTTTCTGAGTCATTTAGAGATTTATAGGCAAAAGCAAGTCCATAAACCGTCTGGGGGTCCTGGGGATTGATCTCATGGGATTTCTTGAGATAATAAAATGCGCTCTGGTAATCTCTCTCCTTGCCAGATATCCCTCCGAGATTCTTGAGGGCAAAGGAGTTTTCTGGGGCGATCTTCAGGGCCTCTAAAGTGTAATCCTTGGCATTCTTGAGATCGCCGAGATTCATATAGGCAAATCCCAGGGCTACACGGGCATTGGCATTTCCCGGCGAGATTTCAATGCACTTCTTCAATAGCGGTACTGCGCTATCGGGCTTACCGAGTTCGGTGTAGAGCATGCCCAGATTGTAGAGGATATCCTCATTCTTAGGGTCTTGCTTTAGCAGCTCCTCGAAGTAGATTCTGGCCTCGTCCAGCCGACCGGCCTGGATGAACTTTAGAGCCTGTTCAAAGGGATCCATCAATGGGTAGATGATGAGGCATTATTAAAAATGGTTGTCTCCACCAGCTCCACGGATCGAATTCGTTATTTTCGAAGTCCTTTATCTCGGCGTGGCCGGCATCAACAAGCATTTTGTTGAAGTTTCTGCCCGGCACACCGTGACTCTTCCCATGGCCTCATCTGGAGCGCCAGCGGCCAGGGCAATCAGGAGAAACAAAGGCAGCACGAAGATGGCTTTAATCGGTTTCATGACTTATCAGGGCGGACTGCACACTTTACAGGAAACATATCCTTGGTTTCTGGCATCTTGCGAGCTAGAGAACCAGATCTCATTCTCAGGTTTGATTTTCTCGGCCCATTTGCAGCTCGGATAATGGTATTTATCTGATTTGATGGAGCCAACGAACACTTTTTCGGATGCTGCAAATGTTGCTCCAGGCGTGTGATCTGAGCTGGGATGCGCTGAATCGAAGGCTTCTCCTGCAAAGTTTATGTCGCCGTCATTTGCTGGTGCTGAGAAGGTCAGGGGCATCAACAAAGCCAGAGCGAGTAGGAAATATGCTAACTTCATGAAATCCCTCCATAACCATTTTCAGAATGATAGGATCTAACGAAAAACTCTTCGGTCAAAAATTACGAAAATCAGATCCATTCGCTGTCTCCTTCCTTGCCAAAATGGCGCCCAGGTTCTTGAGCGTCGCAGGGTTTCTTAGGATCACGGCCAAGGACTGCATGTGGACGTACTCCTTCACCCGCAGCAGGTCGCCCTTCTTCTGATAGGCTACGCCCAGGGCTACGCAAGCGTTGGAGTGGTGTGTGGGCCTTTGTCGAGCTGGCCGAGGTCTACATATCAGAGGTCCAGGTCACTTCCTGTTGAGATCAGCCAAATACGATTATACCGATTAGCAGAGATGTCAGATTAGCAGCAAGCGAGATAAACATCGCTCTGTAATAGCGTATTTCCATGAGAAGCATTATCAGGATACCCTCAATTAATGTCACCAGTATCTCTAGACTATAAAGTTCACAAAACTCGAAATTATAAAAATAATTGAGTATAGGATTGGTAAATGAGTTGATCAGAATAGAAAATAAGAGAAGCTCTATTGGCTTTTTACAGATAAATGCTAAGTATACAAAAAATTCTATAAAAATAGTGGCAGCTAGAGCAACTACCAGATGGGATAGAAAGCTCATTAGTGTTCTTTCCTTTTTCTCAATAATATAAACGATATTATTAGTATGGCCATCAACGGTAGGCCAAAAAACCAAGTATTTAGTGATGTGTTTGATATTATTCGGCTTTCATTAATCTCAAGAGAATTATTTTTCGTACCGTTTGAGTCGGAAAGGTTGTCACTATACACCTTCTGCATCTTACTATTCTTGTTAGGTTCTGCTTTAACGGCAAAAATTCCTATGTTTTTGAAGTAAGCATCCTTTTCCGGTGACAACATCTCGGAAGTGTTTCCGTCGTGGTAATAATTTACTACCTTTACTCCAGAGATCGTAAGAAAATTATCAGTTATTGATTCTACTTTGAGGTAAAAATTCACATGATGTAGATTATGATTTTTAATATATCCGTTTTGAAGACCATGAACATTTGAAAATATGATATAGGGGTTTTTCTTAATATATTTTTTAGGATTGACTTGGAAGTTTGGTTTATTAAAGTCGACGGCTCTAATGACACATATTGACGTATTCATAAAATAGGGTGCACAGCCATCCCGAGGTATACGTAATAATCCCTTGGTCTTATCAATTATTTCAGCCGACAACGGCCAATAACCGCAATCGTGGCGTGCGATGAATTCGTAGTCAGGATAGTCTTTAATATTTTCAATTATATAATAATAAGAGACCAAATCCATTCCAATATCAGCATGAGCACCTTGGGGAAAGGCGGTCAGAATCAGCAGGATACTCCCTGCGATAATCGATAGTTGTCCTCCAAAACCTTTATTCAATCTAATTCGCAATCGCCTCTTACAAGCTAGCTAGATCCAATTCTATATACATCTGTCTCTCTCAAATTGATTTATAACCTCAAAAGATTGCTGTTGTCTGTAGGTCATATATGCTGCCTATCCTGCCTGGAGGAGGGCCAGGAATGTATGAAAGGAAACGGAATGCCATCGCATATTATTATGAGATCTCTTTTATGGTCAAATCCTTCCTCGGGAGGCCACAGTCCTGCTCTACGCCCCGGCCCTGGACCCTCACCTGCAGGAGATGGCCGAGCTGGCCGACAGGGTGTTTTGCTTCTATGAAATGCTAAAAGCACCATCAAGAGGCAAAACGAAAATCGATCCGATGCCGGGATCATAGGCCACATTGGAGGCATACTCATGAGGCTGTGCTGGCGAAAAGCTGCAAGGACTGTCGAGCCAGGCAGATGGTCAGCACGAAGGCACAGGAGCTGGAAGCTGCCAAGCAGATTCTCTCGGAAGTTTTCCATATCCGCCCAGTAGACGTAGATCTCATTTTAGGCGGCGGTATTTTATGGTTATCGTTTTTACAAGACATCGACAAGGGCTAGTAATTTAAAATTTTTTTGATTGGCTCTTTTCCGCTCAAGTCACACCCACGGCATGTATCCTCCGTCCTGATAGTCGTTGGCGTCTATGACCGGTTTTCCTATATAAGCAGGATAAGGTTTACGTTTATAGCCGCTTCTTCTCGCGTCACCTGCTTCACAAAAATCAACACTAGATCCTTTATAAGCTCGGTATTCTGTTATCCTATTAGGAGTTATTATATTGTTCGAAGAATACTTTAAATCAATGTTTTCAAGATTACAGGCCATTTCATTATCGATTATTCTATTAAGATGAGACGAATGTAAAGTAATGCCATCACAATTATTTTTAATTTCATTGTGTGTAATATTATTACCACTAGAATACACCAAACTTATACCGTGTCCCGGTGAACAAAATTGCGAATTTTCAAATGGAGATTTATCTTGAAATCCACCACACTGATAATTTCCTTCTATAATATTCTGAGTTATTGTATTATTTATAGAGCTGTCAAGGCCTATGCCAGCAAATCCATTGTTACTTACGTTATTACTTATAATTACATTATTTCCGGATCGGACCAGCCTTATTCCAACAATATTATTAACGAGATCATTGTTTCGGATTATGTTGCGATTTGAATATACACAAACTCCCGCCCCTCCATCGGACGAAATAGATAGATTCTCAGAATTAGTAGCTGCAAAACCCTCCAGTATGATTCCATCTTCATTTAAGGTGAAACTACTCCCGGAAAATTCTGCATCCACAACTGGTTTTCCTATACCGGTGTTTATTCCTTGAAGAGTAAGTTGTTTATTCACATAAACCTTCTCATAGTATGCGCCGCTTTGAATTTGTATTATATCTCCTGATCCGGCTGCGTCAACTGCTGCTTGAATGCTGGAATATTCGCATCCAGTTGGACCGACTGTGATCACGGACGCATTAGCATTGATCATAATCAACATTAAAATCAGACCGAATCCGCACCTCATTGAGAATCCAACCACAAAACTCCCATAACCCTATAGGGATATTTATGGGTTTGGTTCCAGAAATGTAATGGCTACATCCCTCAAAAGAGTAGCAGTTAAAAATGACGTTCAATGCTATTGGTTATAGCTCCTTCAACCTTCTCAGCAAAACCAATAAAAAAGCCGACTAGCGCGAGTTATAGAGAAAAGCAAAGAAAGTTTATAAATGGGATAAATTTTAGCAAAAACATGGGGCGATTGATGAATCATGCAATTTTTTAAAGCTAAATTATTATTTAAGTCATTCATAAACCCTGCTAATTGACTGCTATTCTAAATCCACTAGGGTGCCTTTTCCGGCGAGAAATGGGGCTCGATAATGGGCCTAATTGATCAGGTCGTAATCAGTGTCTTCATATAGTGTCAGCACCGTGCTACCCGATGAAAAGGGATAGTGAGCTGCTAAGTTCTATACCGGTATTTTATTCCAAGTTGCAAGCATCTTGGATGATCTCTTCAACAGCCGCGTCGCCTAGGAAATCCATTAAAACTTTTACATGATCTTTCAAAATATCCGCTCGTTCGCGTTCTTCTGCTGTCGGTTCTCTGAGGATGTCCATGAATCCTCGCCTAATAG
>JAKQLB010000041.1 GCA_029567375.1 Bacteroidota bacterium
ATGTATTTTGATGCGGTGCCCGTGGTCGATATGGGCGCTCTGGTCTCGGCCATTGCGGCGGCCCTGAGGGCGGAAGGAGTTTGAGGATGATTCATGATTTTGATACCCATTACTGGCTCGCCCGGACTCCGGACGGCTGGATATCTGCCGAGGACCACGCCAGCTATGAGCCTGCCTTCCATCGGGCCAACAGAATCAGGATAGAACCATTGACGTCGGACGCGGTCCGGGCCATACTGGATGCCGATATCCCGCCCGGCTATACGGCATTCCTCCGCACCGATCAGTATCGCCAGATGAATGGGACTCTGGTAAGATGGGGCTATGTCTTGGCGGTGGAGCGCGGTGAGTGGGCAGATCCTGGGAGAGAGCCCATTGGCGGCTTTGAGTTCCGGGGCAAAGAATCGCCCTGGGTTGGCCTGCCCATCAGAGACGGATTCCGGGCGGAATTGTGCTGTTGGGATGGGCAGGTGGCTTTTGAATCATCTCCTAATTTCTCTTTCGCTGTCACAAAAGAAGCGGATTGCGATTTATATAAATTCTTCAAGGTGGAATAAATGGCGGTTGTCACAAAAGATACATTTAAATATCACTGGATATAATATCCTAGCATGAGAAAAAGAATGTCTATTGATAAAGAATTCCTGATAAAAGAATATATTGAAAATCAAAAGAGTGCTTCGGAAATCGGGCGGCTCCTGGGGGTCAAGCATGACACCGTAATTAAAAACCTCAAATATTATGATATACCAACCAGATCACATAAAGAATCTAGGATAGTCTGGTATTCTAATAACAATGACCCAAAATCAGGAACAAAACATGCACCGGAGCATAAGGCAAAGATTAGCGAGGGTTTGAAAAAAGCATATGCATCAGGCAAAAGAGTGTGGACAGAGGAATCGAAAAAGAAATCTAGGGAGTCGAACATCGGGCAAACGCGGTCAAAGATATGCAAAGAACATCTGAGTCAAAACCATGCTAATTTTAGAGGAGAATATCATCCGAGATGGAAGGGTGGACTCAGTTATGAGCCATATTGTCCAAAGTTCAACGAGGCAATTAAAGAAGAAATCCGATGCACACATAATCGATTATGTTATTTGTGTGGAAAATCTGAAGCAGAGAACGGCAGAAAATTAGATGTCCATCATATCGATTACAACAAAAATTCATTGTGTAATGGAAATATCTGGGCATTAATTCCATTATGTCAAAAATGCCATAACCAGACCACTAACAAAAGATGGTATTATTTCAATAGACTCATAAATTATTGGGTCGAAAAATATGTGGACTTTTAACTGTTGCTTAGCTAGATAGTAGGTGATTTTTATTAGTGTTGTAACAAAAGAATATAATGGAAGTGGGCCAACAGCATCCACTATCACTCATCTTAAGCATCGAGCAGCGGATACATATGTCAATGATGCCACAAACCCGATTCCTAAGCCTACCACAACAGGCTATGGCTGGTGGAAGACCATAGCACTATATGCCGATAATGGAGCAGACATCTACTCAGACATCAAGATCTATGGCGGCGGCGCTCCGTCGCCCGCATGGACGGGAGCAACTCTCCATGTAGGGGACGAGACAAGTGATACCTACGACCAGGCCACAGGCACCGTAGACGGTAGCGGTGATGAGATCGTAGCTAATCACGATCAAGTGACCGCAAAGACTGACTTCTTTGGGACCTACACCTCCTTAAACATGAAGACCGTGGGACTTACAGGCGGCGTGGCTACTCTTGGGCCTCTCGGATCTCCTCAGAGGATCAGCAAATATGTTTTCTTGCAATTGACAGTGACAAGCGCGGTGTCTGCTGGCTCCCTTTCCAATGGCACAATCTACTGGCGGTATTCAGTAACCAGCTAAATTATCTTTTTAGGTGGGATCTCAATAATAATCGGTGCGTCCAGGATCGGTATCGGCAGGTTAGGCATACGGAGCGGCAATTATTCGGAGGCCAATTTAACCACAAACGCATATATACTTGATAGATTTCTTTCAGAACTGACCACAAATGCGTATATAGTCCAGCTTTTGACCGCCAGCCTGACCACAAATGCCGATATCCTGAATGGCTACCAGAGAACTCTCACCACAAACGCAACGATCATCGGAACGACTGAAGTCGAGCTACTCACCAATGCATATATTGCGGATCTCATAGCATTGGGCTTGACCACAAATGCATATATCATGAATGTGGTCCTAAAAAGCCTGACCACAA
>JAKQLB010000055.1 GCA_029567375.1 Bacteroidota bacterium
TCCTGCTATCGTGGGGAGAAGCAGCCCTGTCGCAGTTGCCCCACCTGCCGGGAGAGGGAGGAGGCCTTTGAGGCGAACGGCATCCGGGATCCGTTGCTGGATCATGTCGATAATCAGGCCAAGCAGTAGCAGACACTGGGCGAATTGCATAACATCTTTAAAAAATTATGGCAATAAAAATGAATTTTGCCTTGAAACCTAAACTCCGCCCCATGCAATAACCATTTTTATTGCTGAATCCTTCTGCCCGCGGATTGACCGAAGATTATTTATATTATTATGGTTATTACTCTTAGCTATGACATATCTGGTCAAGCAGAAGATCCGCGGGCGGACATATGCTTACGAAGCCGAAAATTATTGGGACCCAGAGAAGAAACAATCTCGGCAGAAACGGCGATATCTTGGCGTTTGGGATGAGGCAACAGGCCAGATCATACCTAAAACAGCAGAAAGAGATGTCAAGACAACGAAATCATTAGGCCCTGCATATCTTTTAGATTCCATAAGCAGTGAGATCCAGCTCAGAAAGAAGCTTTCAGAATCATTTGGCGAAGATGGCGATATAATTTTGGCTATGGCAATGAGCAAGCTGCTTCATCAAACATCTCTTAAAAATTTAAACAATGTTCTTGACGATTCGTTCCTTCCAGAGATGTATGCACTGAAAGAATCCTTTAGTTCCCAATGGCTTTCTAATTTTCTGGAGCGATTAGCCACAAAAGAAAAGTCCATGAATTCGTTCTATAATTCTTTGATCGCCGGAGAGAATGAGACACTGATATTCGATATCACATCGCTCTCATCTGCTTCCCGAAATATCGATTGGCTGGAGTGGGGATATAATCGCGATGGTCTTGACCTGCCTCAAGTGAACCTCGGCCTGGTTCTCTCATTGCATCGGAATCTTCCTCTCTATTTCAAACTTTTTCCAGGCAGCATCAGCGATGTTGTGACTCTGAAAAACCTTGTAGCTGAAGTTAAAGCGCTTGGCATATCGAAAAGTCTATTCGTCTTGGATCGCGGATTCTACAGTGAGAATAATATAAAAGAAATGAACGACGCGAATATCGATTTTATCATTCCTCTTCCATTTAGCATCAATGTCGGCAAGGGCCTGATCAGTGAGACAAATAGGGAAATTGAGAGCCCGGCTAATGCTAAGAGATTTGGGGGTGATATCTTTTATGTCCTGGAAAGTGAGATTCAAATTGGGGATGTCAATGCCTATGGATATGTCCTGTATAACAAGAAGCGGGAAGGATTAGAGACAAATTCGTTCTACAATCGATTAATCGATATCGAATGCGCCATTGACGGAAAAGAGTTCCGAAACCCTATCGACCAATTCAAGAGGACTGCAGGAAATTTTGAAAGGTATTTTGAGTATACTTTGGAAGGCAAGACGATTCATCTTAGCAGACGAGTGAACGCCATATCACAGGCTGTAAATCGATTTGGAAAGACAATTCTACTCTCTTCATCAAAACGAATCTGGGATGAGGTCCTTTCTCTCTATCGGGAGAGAGACGAAGTCGAGAAGAAGTTCGATGATCTGAAGAATGAGCTAGAGGTTATGCCTCTGAGAGTACAGAAGGTCGAAACACTACAAGGCTTACTGTTTATCTTCTTCATATCATTGATACTGAGAGCAATTTTGCTTCGGAGGGCTAGGGAGGCTAAGCTGCTCGATAAAAGTTCTGTCGAGGAGATCCTGATGGAATTATCAAAGTTGCGAGCAGTTAAAGTCGGCGGAAAGTGGAGGCTTACAGAAGTCTCAAAAAAACAGAGGATGATTTTGGAAAAAATGGAAATTAACGTGCCTGTTGAGGCGAATATGGTTATTAAAAAGGGCGGAGTTTAGGTCTCAAAGCAGAGCCCTTCTTGCTGCAGGGCCTATAATGATAAGGTCATCAAATCCCAGCCGACAATGGCAGGAATCCCGGAAAGCTCAATGACCTGCTCCGCCATCTGATCCTCGCATCCGGCTGCCTGGGGGTAGAGATG
>JAKQLB010000062.1 GCA_029567375.1 Bacteroidota bacterium
GTATAAAAACCTGAGGGTTGACAGCAAGATTGTGGAGATCGGAGACACGATGGTTACTGCTCAATCAGTATGCATTGACCTTGAAAACAACTATGCCGTAAGGACTGAGGTTAAGCGGAGGATAACCGACAAGAGGGGTCAGCGGTTTGCTGAGGACATGATCGTGGTTACATGTAACGCCGCCCTCGCCATAGCGAGCCGTAATGCTATCCTTCAGGTAATCCCCGTAACCGCCGTACAGAGGGTGTTTAAGGCCGCACAGAAAATGATAGTTGGCGACCTCAGTACCGAACAGCTTATGCTGAAGCGGAGGCGTGAAATCATTGACGGGTATCTGAACACCTTTAACGTGACGGAGGCAGAGATACTCGCCCTGCTTGAGCTTGAGACGGTCAACCAAATTAAGGAGACCCAAATGTTAACCCTCGTAGGGTTGGCTCAGGCAATACAGGATGGTGATACCACCGTTGCTGAGGCCTTTGGCCGTGACACCAAGGCGGGAATAGCCCGTGAAACTAAGGACAAAGTTCAGTCAGCTATCGAAAAGGCTCAGGCCAAGCGAAGGAAAGCTGAACAGCCTAAGCCGCCACAATCAGAGGAAGGGAAACTGTTATGAGCTTCACCCCTGAGATAACAAACAAAAGACTGCGAGGGATTGGCGGTTCTGAGGTAGCGGCAATACTCGGACTGAGCAGTTACAGTTCACCCTATAAGGTGTGGCTGACCAAGACCGGACGTGAAACGTTCCCCGTTGACAATAAGTACACAAGGGCGGGAACCATCCTTGAAGGTGCGGTAGCACAGTTTTTTGAGGCCGAAACACAATATCGGATAATCAAAAGCTCTGCCAAGCAGAAGGTTTACCAACATCCTGAACATCAGTTTGCGATAGGGATGCCGGACAGAATATATGTAACCCCTGGGAGCGTTGGGAAACGGGTTCTTGAATGTAAGACCACTCAGAGCGTTATTGAAGATGTGCCGGATGAGTGGTTCTGTCAACTGCAATGGTATCTCGGAGTGGTTGGCATGACGGGCGGAGCGGTCGCATGGTTGGAGAGGGGATTGGACTTCAAGTTTAAGGAGTTTGAATTTGACGCCGATTTTTGGAACTACATGATAGAGGCGGTGGCTAAGTTTTGGAAAGATCACATAGAGAAGGATACACCGCCCGACCCGCTTACCGCCTCAGATGTTGAATACCGGTATAAATACCATACCGCCGGCAATGTCATACAGGCCACCCCCGAACTGATAGGAGTGCATGAACAACTGAAGCTTTTACGGGCTGAAATTAAGGAGAAGACAGAGAAGGAACAGGAAATGATTGACAGCATCAAATTAGTGATGAGGGATGCTGAGGCCGTAATGAACGGTCCGAAGCCTATCATAACATGGAAGACCGCCTCTGCACCAACCCTGTTTAATAAGGAGAGCTTCAAGAATGATCACCCCGAGCTGTATGAGCAGTACATTTATGAAGGGGTCGCAAGTCGTAGGTTTTTGATAAAGTGAGAGGGGGAATTACCCCCTCTTTCTTGCATAATTTAACAATTATGTTTATCTTAATAAACCACAACCACGACCATGAAAGACAGCCTGTATTTTTCACACGACGGAGACGCACGCAATGACCTGAAGATTAAAGCCCTTATCAAAAGATACGGGATTGAGGGCTACGGTATTTATTGGATCATCCTCGAATTAATGAGGTCTCAGGAGAACTATAAGCTATCAAAAAAAGAGTATGTTTTAGAGGGCGTTTGTGATGAGATAGGAAAGGATATGAACTTTCTCAGAGGCTTCCTTAATGACTGTGTTAAGGTATTCGAACTGTTCTCAAATGACAAGGACTATTTTTGGAGTGAAAGCTTCCTGAAAAGGATGGGGAAAAAGGATGAGATCATTGAACTTAAGAGGAAGGCCGGATTAGCCTCAGCCGAAAAACGCCGTTCTCAATCTCACCCGCCTGAACCAACACCTGTTGAACAGCCGTCCGGCAAGCGTTCAACAATAAATAAAGAAATGAATAAACAAAGAAAGGAAACAAATAAAAAAACTATCCCGAAAAAAGAAAGTTTGTTAGAAAGAAAAAAAGAACTGTTGCAACAACGCCGAGCCTTATTCAAGACAAAAGTATTCGAGTTCTCCGAAAGCTATGATAAGCAAACCCTCACCGAGTTTTATGACTATTGGAGTGAGGCAGACAAGAACTGCGTAATGCGGTGGGAGATGGAAAAGACTTGGGAGTTTGACCGGCGGTTATCATATTGGGTAAGACGTAGTAAAGAATTTAAACAAAGTAAAAATGAATTCCATGCATCTGATTACTGACCTCATTCAAGAGGCTAAAAAGGAACTCGAAGCAGTCAGAACGGCTGTAAATCAGAGGAAGATTAATTGTGAGGAAATATCCGAACCGGATTTCCGTGAGCTACTCATAATTGAATGTGAGATACAAATGTCTCAGAGGGGAATATTCAACCCCTTTGTCATAGACAATGATAACGATGAGTGCATACATAAGCTGTGGCAATACCTTACCGCCGGCAACGGCTTTAAGGGAAGCCCGAACAAAGGTATGTTTATCATGGGAGGCATAGGAACAGGAAAGACTATCCTGATCAAAGGGTTGGCCGGAGTAATAAGCAAGCTCACCGCCCGATCTTTTTTAATGCATACCGCCTTTGATCTGAACAGGATGATCCTTAATAACGGTATTGAGCCTTATGCTAAAAAGCCCCTGCTTATAGATGACCTTGGGAAAGAACAGCCCATAGTAAAAGATTATGGTACGGATACCCGCCCACTCATGGAACTGTTTTCAGCCCGATATGATAACGGAGCAATAACCTTTGCCACCTCTAACTATAAGATCAAGACATTAGTAGAGAAATACGGGGAGCAGACTATTGAGAGGTTCATGGAGATGTTTAATTTCATAGAGCTGATAGGGAAATCCCGTAGAGTTTAATATTAACTACAAAAACAAAAATCATGAAAACAGGAACAGCAGAAAGGTATCAGGAATACCTTAACACGGTGAAGCAACTACCGGAAACGGCAACGCTGAGAGATGCACGAAAGCTCGTAAGCACTATCGGCGTGAGCTGTGGTATTACGATAGGGATGGAACAACTCGGATACTTTAAGATAGTTGAAGGGGTAAACGGGCAACGGTATGTATCAGTCCTGCCTAACGGTGACGGCTTTACTATTGATCATGCAAAACGGTTAGCCAATCACATAAACAAGAAAAAGAAGAAGGACGAGGCAGAGGCGGTTAAAGCCCTGATTGATCAAACCCTTGTTCCAAAACAATTAAACATGAGTGATATTTCTCAAGCTAATGAAGCCCTGTCAGACGAAAAGTTTTTCAGCGCCGTCATGCACGAATGTAAAAGACGGGGTTACGAAGCTGAGTTAACCGTAAAAAAGATTTACCGATGACCCTATACACGAAGGACTTTATCTATAAGTTCGCTAAGACAAAGCTCGGAGTTCAAAACAGGGAATTCTTAATGACACAGCTCAGGGCGTTTGAGGATGAGTATGCGAGAGAGTTCCCCGAACATTTTCCCTATGATATGTTGGTGGACTTGGTTTGTGAGCTGATAGGCATTTCACCGGAGGAATATCATTCAACCTTCCGGTACGGGAAGATCCCCGTTGCCCGACAGTTGGTTTGTTACATCTTAACGCTGTACGGCGCAAAGAATAAGCAGATTTGTGACCTAACGGGCTTCAGCCCCGCCCGTGTAAACGTATCAATTAAGGCCGCCCAAAAGTATGTGGTCTTTAACAAGGTTAAGATTAATGAGATAACCGAAAAGATAGGATTATGACACAACGACAGATTTTGGAGAAGCGATTAGATGACCTCATAAGAGACATCATTAAGGGGAGAGATACCGGTAGCCCATGTATCACTTGCGGTAAAACCCTGACCCCTGAAAACATTACCGCCGGACACTTTATGAAACGCCGTCACTTAGCAACGAGATGGAACACCCTAAACGTGAACGGGCAATGTTGGAAATGTAACGGGGAGGATGACACCGATCTGTATGAGGAGGCAATGATCCGGCGTTACGGCGCAACGATAACCGAAAACATCAAAAAGATGGCTCGCTCAGCGGTTCATTATACAAATGAGGATTTAACAACTGTTTATCATGAGCTTAAGCGATATCAAGAAAAATATGCCTGAGATGAAAAGAAAAGAATTAATAGCCTACGACAAGTGGCTAACGAGACGCAAGTGGGGGACGGGTGAAATCATATCCCCCGAAAAGGCAGCGGACTTATACCTTGCCGAACACCCCCTCCCTCCCGCCGAGGGTGCGGAGGAGATACTGAAACCATTTTGTGAGAGAGATGATGCCGAGGATTTCCTTCAGACAAAAGATATCTGGAATCATCCCAGAATAAGCGACAGAACGGATAAAGAAAGCTATGAGGTCGCCCACTTAATGGCTGAGTTTGCTCAAGAGTTTGCCACTCTCCACGCCCAGAAGATAGCCGATAAGATGGTGGAGGAGAGGCTGAAAAATGCACCCAAAAATTGTCCCAAAGCTGCTCAATGTGCGCACGTAGAAGGCGGAATGAAATGTCCGCCAAATGTAATATGTCCAATTTAACTTTAAATCTATAAAGAAATG
>JAKQLB010000081.1 GCA_029567375.1 Bacteroidota bacterium
TGCGCATCTGCGCACGAGAGTCACGGAAAATGGTATGGACTACAAAGGTTATAATATTGCTCTCCATGAGCTCGGACATTGCGTCGAGCAGGTTTTTTCGCTCAATAAAGTTGATCATACTTTATTGCAGGGTGTACCGAATACGGCTTTTACGGAAGCCTTTGCTTTCGTTTTCCAGAAGCGCGACTTGGATGTGTTGGGCTTATCGGAGAAAGATCCTCAGAGTGAGCACCTTGCCGCTCTTAATGATCTATGGCAGACGGCTGAAATTGCGGCGGTAGCGCTGGTTGATATGGATGCTTGGCACTGGCTTTATGAACATCCGGAAGCTACACCGAAGGAATTCAAACAGGCTGTAATTGATATTGCTAAGAGAGTCTGGAATGAATATTATTATCCGGTAATTGGCAAGAAGGACTCAGAAATACTGGCAATTTATTCGCATATGATTGATAGCGGTCTCTACCTACCCGATTACCCGCTGGGTCATTTGATTTCCTTCCAGATCGAGCAATATATCAAAGGCAAAAATCTCGCCAGAGAAATGGAGCGGATGTGCGTCCAGGGGCGCATCAGTCCGATTTATTGGATGGAAGGTGCCGTTGGGGCAAAACTCTCCGCTGAACCAATGATCTCTGCCGCATATGAAGCCCTGAAAATCATCTCATAGACCATAGCATAATAGTAAGAAAGCCCTGGATTTGCTGGAGGCTTTATATTTTATTCGATATTGTTCTGGTTTGAAAAGTAGCGTTCGGCGTATGACAAGAAAGTAGGCCAATTTGGGCCAGTAGTATGTCCTCCGCTATGTTGTCGGAAAGCTATCTCCCCCTCTATCAAGGCTGTTCCCTGAGGAGGGAATTCGGTCGTGCCGAGGTCTTTTTTACCCAGTAAACGATAGACCGGACCAGCACCGACACCTGCCATAAACATACCTTTGGCATCTACCCAACCGCCTTCTACCTGTTCCGAACCGACACTGATGAAAACCGGTCGTGGTGCACAGAGTGCCAGCAGTTCATGAGCATCTACCGGTAGATCATCCCAGGTCAAAGGACCGGCATATTTGAGAAAATTTCCCGCCATCCAATGATACTCGCCTGAGCCAGCTAGATTTTCAACAATCTCACCGAAGTTGCGACGATGTAATTTAAGTCCGCCTTCACCTGATGAACCAATAAAACCAATAGCAAAGCGTTCATCATATGCCATTGCGACAATAGCAGCTTTTCCATAACGGGAGAGTCCCTCAATTCCGACTCGCTTAGCATCAACCGATTGGTCGTTTTTAAAATAGTCAAGAGCGCGGCTGGCGCCCCAAGCCCAAGCCCGCAATGCTCCCCAATCGTCCACCTTGCGCGGCTGTCCTTTATTGCATAAACCGATAATGCCTTGAGTTAAACCTTCGCCATTATCAGCCTGAATGCTGGTCGGAATAAGAATCGCATATCCCCAACCTTTAGCCAAAACCTGCTCTTGCCAAATCGGTTCAGTCTGATAGGTTGTGGACTCGTAAGGAATACCATTTCCGAAGGAGAGCTCCATAATCACAGGCACGGGCTGAGTCGCATTAGCCGGTGTGCTTAATGTTAGTTGAATATCTACATTAACTAAAGGATAAGAAGAATTGTCTACATGTCCCACAAGATATTTAGTAATGACAGAAATGCCGCCAACGGTTTGGGGTTCAATCGCGGTAACGACCCAATTCACCGGAGGTATGTTTTCTGGCACTCGGCCATAAATTTCCCGGTCAAAATCCTCAATGATTTCCGGACGTCGTTCTTTCCACCACATTTCCGGGGTAGTGACTCTACGGCCATCCTTAAGAACCAGAGGATCTGGTAAATTAGGATAAGGATTGGCTTTCGATTCATCATAATTTGGCAAATTGGTGGCATTCGGATCGAGACCATTTACCCAGGGTCGGAGTTCTTTGATATTCAAAAGATCCATTAATCTTTGGTGATCTTGCTCCGCGGTCAATTGGACCGGAGGCTGTAAATGATCAGCAGTAGTTTGATTAGATGGATTCTCTCCACGCAGGAATGTATTGGTTGCCATTATCAGGAAAATTAATAATGATTGAAATATTTTCGATACCATAAACACCCTTTAATTTAATTTATTTTCAACTTATTCATAACATTAGTAATTCAAAAACTTACTAACCTATTTGATTACTTTCGGTTTCTCATGCTCTATGTAGTTATTATAAGTTATGGATAAAAGGCACAAAAGATGCGAATTATACAAAAAATAGCATGAACGCACAATTGCATGGATTTGGTTACTAGTAACTGGTTTCTGGCGAGCAAGACGGTGATAAATATAACATAACTTATGTCACTTGAATTAAAAATCGGAAAAATCTTGTTAATTCTGTCTAAAAAACTTTACCGAATTTGCAGGAGATGAAACTATAGCTCGATGCCGAGTTCTTCAATCTTGCGATAAAGCGACGAAAGGCCGATGCCGAGCAGGTCGGCGGCTTTGTTTTTGTCGAAATCAACTCGCCGCAGAATTCCTAGAATATGCTGGCGTTCAAAATTGCGGACGGAAGATTTGAGGTCGTCCGGAATATCTGAGAAGGTTGATTTTCCTTCCCTAAGACCGGGCGGCAAATCGCGCGGAGTGATATAATCGCCTTCACAGAGGAGGACAGCACGCTCGATGATATTCTCGAGTTCGCGTACTTCGCCCTTCCATTTATAATCCATTAGAATT
>JAKQLB010000083.1 GCA_029567375.1 Bacteroidota bacterium
AGCGCATCTCGATATTACCCACCAGGTAAATATCCTGGATTTAATAAAAAGACTTAACAAGGATTATCAGCTTACGGTCATCATTATTCTTCACGACCTCAATCTGGCATCTGAATACTGCGATAGACTTATACTTATGAATAATGGACAGATAACAAAAACAGGTACACCTGAAGAGGTTCTGAATTCTATCGACCTCGAAGAGGTTTACAAAACACTCGTCGTAGTGGAAAAAAACCCATTGTCAAACAAACCCTTCGTATTGATTGTGCCTGAGGAGGTAAAAAAATATTGCGGAAGATAGCCTTTATCCTTGGAGGGACACAATAAGCGAAAAAAAATACAATGTATTGAAAGAGGCGTTAGTTGCAGCATCAAATAGGCATTTGTTGCCCCATAGCAAGCGGGTGCATTTCAGGACATATTTTTTTCTCACAATCTAAAGAACATCTGGCAGGAGACAAACAATCCCTTCCTGTCAGTTTATTATTCAATGGTTAGAATATTGCGAGTGGTGTCAACGCTTTCTAATTATAGCGAGGGCATCTGCGGCAGAGCGTCGGACTTCGGGATATTCATCGGATAGCAAGGCAAGCAAGGGCTCAACTGCAGGCTCTCCTATTTTACCGAGGGTATATGCGGCAGAGCGCCGAACTTCGAGATTTTCATCAGATAGCGAGGTAATCAAGGTCTCAAATGCACGGGCATCTCCTATTTCGCCGAGGGCATATGCGGCAGAGCGCCTGACGTTGGGATTTTTATCGGATAGTAAATCAATCAGGGGTACAACTGCACGGGCATCTCCTATTTGACCGAGGGCATATGCGGCAGAGCTCCGGACGTCGTGGTATTTATCAGATAGCAAATAAATCAAGGGCTCAACTGCACGGGCATCTCCTATTTTACCGAGGGCATATGCGGCAGAGCGCCGGACGTTGGAAGCTTTATCGGATAGCGAGGCAATCAAGGGTTCAACTGCACGGGCATCACCTATTTTATCGAGGGCACGAGCGGCAGAGGTCCGGACGCTGGAATATTCATCAAATAGCAAGGCAAGCAGGGGCTCAATTGCAGGCTCTCCTATTTTACCGAGGGCATATGCAGCATAGCTCCGGACTTCGGAATCTTTATCGGATAGCAAGGCAAGCAAGGGTTTAATTGCAGGTTCTCCTATTTTACCGAGGGCACGGGCGGCAGAGCGTCGGACGTCGGGGTTTTCATCGGATAGGGAGGCAAGCAGAGGCTCAACTGCACGGGCATCACCTATTTTATCGAGGGCATAGGCGGCAGAGGTCCGGACGCTGGAATATTCATCAGATAGCAAGGCAAGCAGGGGCTCAACTGCACGGGCATCTCCTATTTTACCGAGGGCACGAGCGGCAGAGGTCCGGACGCTGGAATATTCATCAGATAGCAAGGCAATCAGGGGCTCAACTGCACGGGCATCTTTTATTTCGCCGAGGGCATATGCGGCATAGCTCCGAACTTTGGAATATTCATCAGCTAGTAACGCAATCAAGGGTTCAACTGCAGGCTCTCCTATTTCGCCGAGGGCATCTGCGGCATATAATTTGTCTTCTGGCCTTCCGTTTTTAATTATATCAAGTAAGCGATTAATCTGTTTCATTTGACCCTCCTGCAAAATCCTTGTTTTTATATTGTCGGTTTATTATAAAAAGCAAATTTGTTTGCGTCAACTCCTTTTACCGCATGAATCTCCATTTGAATATCATGAATTAGGAATTAGGATTTAGGAATTAGGATTTAGGATTTAGGATTGAAAATAAATAATAAGTAGAGTGTGTAGAGTGAGGGGGAATCCTTTATTTTCAGATGTTTGGCAGTGTGGATGTGTAGCCAACCCTCCAGCCTTCTGTCTCCTGACTTCTGTCTCCTGTCTCCTGTCTCCTGTCTCCTGTCTCCTGTCTTCTGACTCCTGTCTTCTGACTTCTGCCTTCTGTCTTCTGACTCCTGTCTTCTGACTTCTGCCTTCTGGCTTCTGACTTCTGTTTTCTGCTAACCCTCTAACCCTCCATTCATCTGCCTTTCTCCACTTGACCCCTTTGCTTATAAGTTCTAAGTTTTGAAAAAAGATACCAAGAGAACCACTTGACCCCTTGAATCCTCGAATCCTTGAACCCTTTCTTCTCCGACTCCTCGAATCCTTGAACCCTTTCTTCTCCGACTCCTCGAATCCTTGAACCCTTCTCTTTTCGACTCCTTGAATCCTTTCTTTTCCGACTCCTCGAATCCTCGACTCCTTGAATCCTTCGCTTTTCGAATCCTTTTCTTATTATTGCCCTACTCACTGACCCCTGATGGCAGACCCGGTCAGCTTCAGTCGTTGGTTAGCCGGTTTTGGCTACCGTTAAGCATTCATCGGATGGTATTTGTTAGCGCCGCGCTTCCTCAAACCGCGGAAATC
>JAKQLB010000130.1 GCA_029567375.1 Bacteroidota bacterium
TAAACTGAGTTGGACGGGGAATCTTCATGAGATGAGGTTGGATAAATGATCCTTGTTGATTCGTCGGTTTGGATCGACTACTTCAATGGAGTTCAATCATCTCAAACAGATTGGCTTGATTCCTCTCTTGGTAGCACTCCCGTTATCATAGGTGATCTTATATTAACTGAGGTTCTCCAAGGATTTCAAAACGAAAAGGATTTTAAAATAGCCAAGGACCTTCTTCTGGGTATCCCGTTTATGGCTATGGTTGAGCAGCCAATAGCGTTAGAGAGCGCCATGAATTATAGATATTTAAGGAAGAAAGGCGTAACTGTTCGAAAAACCATAGACGTCATCATCGGCACCTTTTGCATTTACAACCAGATTACATTGCTCCACTGTGACCGAGATTTCGATCCTATGGTTAAGTATTTGGGTTTAGAAATTATCGACATATAACAATGCAATCCACCGGACCGCGGCACAGCCGCGGCCGGTGATCGCCACGTTAGCTGCATTAAGTCAGAGAAGCGGAGGGAGCCATGACAAAAAAGCTATTTTGGGTTTTGTTGGTTGCAGTTTTTATAGGTATGCCGGTCTATAGTTGGAGCGACTGCATTTCAGATTTTGACTGCGGAATCGGGTACAGATGTGTTAAAGCTCCGTACAAGACTTACGGCGTTTGCATGAAATCGGTAGATGAATACGGGACTCAACAATATGATTTGCCGAGGCTGGACAGCATAAACCCAAAATATGAAGGTGATTGCGACTTTGACACGGATTGTCCCATAGGTTTTTACTGCCACAGAAAATTCAAGGTTTGTGTCAAGCGTTGATAAACTGTAAAATAAGAGCAATAAGTATGTGGGAGGTGCTGTTATGAAATATAAGGTGAATCTTCAAAAAACAGTTGAAGGCTATTCTGTTTGGGTGCCTGGCCTGCCAGGTTGCTGGTCACAAGGTCAGACAGAGGCAGAGGCGTTAGAAAACATTAAAGACGCCATAGAGGCATATTTAGCAACTGTAGAAGAATTAACAAAGGATAAAGAATCTCGCTATGTTGAAGTAGCCAATGTCTAAATTATCAGGGGTTAATCATCAGCGAGCTGTCAAATCTTTTTCAGAAGGCGGGGTTCTGGATTGCCCGAGAAGGCAAACATATCACAATGACCAATGGTGAACGCATCATTACAATTCCGAGAGCGAACCCTGTCGATGCTTTTACAGTTAGTGGTATTGTATAAAGATGCAGGATTTACTATTGAGGATTTCAAGAAACTTTTATGACACAGCTATACAAAAAACAGATAACAAATCGCTCAACACCGATGCTCATTACGCTTCGCTTCATTCGCACGGGTTAGCTCAGCCGTTATACCAAAAAGGATATTGACAACTCACCTATGTAGTTGTACAAATACCTTATGGATATAGTGTCTGATGCAAGCGCTTTTTTGGCAGTAGTTCTCGATGAGGAAAGCCGGGAATGGATCATCGAACGGACTTCTGATTGTTCTGTTGTTTCCCCGGAAGTTCTTCCCTACGAGATTGCCAATGCCTTGATAGCCGTAAAGAGAAAGGGTCGATTGACCGACCGAGAGGTCCTGAAGGCGTTTGACATCTCACAGAGAGTCCCGGTGAAACTCGTTTCCGTGAGGGTTCGAGACGCACTTAGAATAGCTGTCAAGCACGGCATTCACGCGTACGACGCTTTCTATTTGCAGTGCTGTATTGAGACAAAGCTGCCCCTCATTAGCCTGGACAATCACATGTGTGAGGTGGCGAGACGTCTGTCCATAGAGGTGGTGACGTAATCATGAAAGTCTATACCTATTCTGAGGCAAGGGAAAAACTGGCGACCATACTTGAAGAATCAAAGACTGAAGAGGTGGTCATAAAACGTCGGAAGGGCGATATGTATGCCATTGTTCCTCAGCCCCAACGCACTCGTCGCTCTCCCTTTGATGTTGCAGGATTAAATAAGGGAATGAGCAGCGAAGAAATAGTAGACGCAATTCGAGAATCAAGAGAAAGAGTATAACGAGTCGTTCCACCGGATCGGCAAGGAAAGGCGCTCGCCGCGCCGGTGAATTCTTTGTTAGGCATACGGCAAAGGAGACAGACAAAATGAAAGTCAAGATATTCTCAGTGCGGGCCGATGAAAGTTTCCAAGCTATAAGGGTGGGGGACAAAACCAGGAGATTTTCCGCAAACGAATTTCTGGAGGGTGAAATACAAAAGTTTCTGGATGACAACCCAAAGGCCCAAGTTAAACATATCCAGTTCCAGTCTATTGCCATTGTACCAAAGACAGCCAGTTGGAACACGGCCAACACAGACATAGACTGGGAAATGGAAAAATCCGTGTTATATTGTTTGAAGAGTAGATTCGGTCAAACAGGAGGCTATTAATGAAACTTACAGCAATTATTGAGCGTGAAGGTGACGGGTATGTTTCTTTGTGCCCGGAGTTAGATATCGCGAGTCAAGGCGGTAGCATTGAGGAAGCTCGAGACAATCTTCGAGAAGCGTTGGAACTCTTTTTTGAAGCAGCATCTCCCGAGGAGCTTAACCAACGTCTTCACGGCGAGATTTTCGTAACTCAAGTTGAGGTGGCATTTGGGTAGGCTACGAATTCTTTCTGGCAAAGAGGTGTGCTCCATTCTATCCAGGCATGGCTTCATCGAGGTGCGTCAACGAGGTAGTCACACCGTAATGCAAAAAAAGCTTACCAGGGGCACAATAACGGTTCCTGTCCCAAACCATGATGAAATCAGAATCGGAACGCTTCAATCCATCATCCGCCAGTCTGGGTTGCCTCGTGGTGAATTTGAATCATAAGTTCATAGTGCTTAACAACCGCATCAACTCGGACTTGCAATTCCGCTGCGCTCCATTGCCAGCCGGTTATGCGAAACGTTCGGCCAGAACAAGTTAACGTTAGGAGGTTCAGGAAAATGCATATTAAAAGAGCGTATTTATAATGCCATTATTCTCGTGTATTGTCGGTATGAACGGCGCGACCTCAGGAGTTGCCGGCTCTAAGGAGATATTTGTCGATTTTGAATACGGCAGTCTCAAGGAAGTTATTGTAGGTGTACCATTTGCGATCTACCCTGATCTCGAAGTGGCCAGATGGGCACAGGAAGCCATCAAGATACTCCCCGAAACGGAAGCCAGGAAGATGTGGGAAAGGTCCGGGAAGGATTCCATTTCAATTGGCAAATTCGACCTGATGGAGAAGGAGAATAAGGAACTTATCGCCATCCTTGAAAAGCATGGGGTGAGGGTGTGGAGGCCCGAGATACTTTCCCGTGAGAGAGTGATCACAAACTTCGGTGAAGAATATGTTCGCTTTTCTGGCGTTTCGCAGCAATACACCCGCGATCCGATTCTCGTGATCGGCAACAACGTGATAGAGAATACAATGGGCTCGCTCTATCGCCGCAGCGATATCCTTGCATTTAAGCGCCTTTTTATGGGGCGGGTGGCAGGGAGCAACGCCCGTTGGGTGTCCATGCCCACTATCGATTATTCGCTCATGATCCGGGAAGGACAATTTGACAAAACCGGATTCCCGGTGCTCGAGGGCGGTGACGTTATCGTACTGGGCAAGAAGATTCTTGTCGGCACATCCATGAACCGGGCCACCGGTTCCAGCGAATTTGGCTATCTGTGGCTAAAATCCTATCTTGAGCCTCAAGGATACGATGTTGAACATGTACGACTGACAGAAGACATACTCCATTTGGATGTCGCCCTGTCAGTGCCTCGACACGGCTTGATCGTGGTTTGTCCGGATGCTTTCGTAGATGGAATCCCTTCATATTTCAAGGGCTGGAAGCGTATCGAAGTAAGCAAAAAAGAGACGCGCTACCTGGCAACCAACGGATTGCCCATCGACAAAGATCACTACATTTTAGGGTATAATGACCACTTTGACGGCATGGGGGTTAAGAAAGCTTTAGAAGCCAACGGCATCATTGTGTATCGTATCTACTTTGCGGCCCACAATGAGGACGGAGGCTCAATCAGGTGCAGCACCCATCCTTTGGTTCGCAAACTTGACAAGTAGCAGGCCCGACTGAATGGAACGGAATGGAATGGGATGCTCTTAACGTGTTGAAATATGATGAGTTTAAGACTTTATAATAATAGCTCAACTCTTATAAGACATCCCCGTATCAATAGGGGACACAGGGAACTTCCTTAAAAAATAAATAACTTTACATAATGAGGGTTTATTGACACGGATAAAATCAATAATAAAAAGAAGTTACCCAACAACGGCATCCAGAGAATCGGCCTGAAATCAGGCCTCTTGCTGATCTCCATGTTGGGCGTTGCGAAGGGGTAGACCTCAAAGTCAACAAAAATTCCATACCTTTCGGCAGTGAAAATTCCATACCTGAGCCAAAAAATTATTGAGCAATATCTCCTCCTTTCTTTAAGCTTTTTGTCCTGTAACTTGGTCCATTTATCTTGATAAGCGTACAATG
>JAKQLB010000146.1 GCA_029567375.1 Bacteroidota bacterium
GTGCCTCCATCACTTCCTATTGAAAAATATTGCTGATCTACAATAAGTTCTACAACCTGCTTCTGCGTAATGGTGATGAAGCTCTCCTTACCGGCACCGGAAATTTTAACCTGACCTACTCTCCCATCATAGCTCTCGTTCTTAGCGATCTGAAGGACCAGATGGTACTGTTCTAACCCCTTGGTCTGTACCTGAGAGATTTCAATCCAACTTTGAGCATTCCCAAGTACAGTAGCGGTATAGTTGATATTGGTCAAGACCGGAATCCGCAACTCGCCTCCATCAATTCCTATTGTAAACTCTTTCTGTGTTAAAATAATCTCATCTTTCTGACTTTGAGTAATGGTGACTTTTGTGCTCTTATCACCATAACTGATGGTCAGAGTACCGGTTCTTGGATCATAACCGTTATTCTTGGCAACGGAGAGAATTATATTGTAATCATTAAGTGCCTTAGTCTGAGTAATGGAACACCAGGATTTACAATCATCTGAGAGAGAACAACTATAGTCAATATTTGAACGAAGAGGTATTGTAATATTACCTCCATCACTGCCTATTGCAAAGTCTTGCTGATCTATAATAAATGCATCAACCTGCTTCTGAGTAATGGTGATGAAGCTTTCCTTGCCGGCACCGGAGATTTTAACCTGACCTACCCTTCCATCATAACTCTCGTTTTTAGCAATCTTGAGTACTATATTATAATCTTCCAAACCTTTTGTTTGGGCTTGTTCTATTGTAATCCAATCCTGGGCTCCCTCCACTACAGCACAACTGTATTGTATATTGGCGGATACAGGAATCTTCAGCTCACCTCCCTCGCTGCCTATGATGAACTCTTTTTGGGTTAAAATAAACTCATCTTTCTGACTCTGGGTAATAGAAATTACTATACTTTTATCATCATAACTGATGGTCAAAGTACCGGTTCTTGGATCATGTTTTTCATTCTTAGCAACGGAAAGAATAATATTGTAATTGTTCAAGGCCTTAGTCTGAGTTATGGAACACCAAGATTTACAATCATCTGAAAGAGAACAACTGTAGTCAATATTTGAACGAAGAGGTATCGTAATATTACCACCATCACTGCCTATTGAAAACTCTTTCTGCTCTACAATAAGTGCATCAACCTGCTTCTGAGTAATGGTGATGAAGCTTTCCTTGCCGGCACCGGAAATTTTTACCTGACCTATCCTTCCATCATAGCTCTCGTTTTTAGCAATCTGAAGTACAATATTATAATCTTCCAAACCTTTTGTCTGGGCCTGTTTTATTGTTATCCACCCCTGAGCTCCCTCCATAACAGTACAGCTGTATTGTATGTTGGTCGAGACGGGAATCTTCAGTTCACCCCCTTCAGTTCCTACTATAAACTCCTTTTGAGTTAAAATAAGCTCATCTTTCTGACTCTGAGTAATGGTGAGTGTTGTACTCTTTTCAGCATAACTGATGGTCAAAGTACCGGTTCTCGAATCATACGTATCATTCTCCTTCACAGTGAGAATAATACTGTAATCATTCATTGCCTTGGTCTGAGTAATGGAGCACCAGGATTTACAATCATTTGAAAGAGAACAAGTAAAATCAACATTGGAACTAATAGGTATTGTAAAAATACCCCCATCACTTCCTATTGAAAGTTCTGTCTGATTTTGATTCTGACCCTGACCTACAATAAGTTCGGGTTCAACGCATGAAAAGACGCTTAAAAATAAGCAAAAGATAAAAATAAGTCTTGAAATAAACCGTTTCATAACAATCTAAGGTTAAGTTAAAAAAATATTCCTACTCCACTATCTCGATCTCGTCGGGAATGCGCTGAGCTCCGGCGAGCTTATCTATAATAAAGAGCGCATATCTTATATCTATGGAGATATTGCGACATACATCGGGATCGAAGTCAATGTCACTCATAGTGCCTTCCCATACTCTGTCGAAATTTATACCTATCAGGTTACCGTCGGCATCAATGACCGGGCTGCCGGAATTGCCGCCTGAAGTATGGTTGGTCGCAATAAAGCAGACAGGCATGGTGCCGTTTGCGCCCCATTTACCATAATCTTTGCGCGCGTAGATATCTCGGAGTTCCTGAGGTATGTTGTAATCGAAAATATCGGGATTATCCTTCTCCATTATACCCTCGATGGTGGAAACGGGCTTGAAAAAGATGCCGTCCGCAGGAGAATAGCCCTTAATATGACCGTAAGAGACCCTGAGAGTGGAGTTTGCATCCGGGAAAAATGGCTTTTCGGGAGAAAACTCCATCTGACCCTTCATATAAGTGCGGTAAAGCAGAGTAATCTGTCTGTTAATCTCGGTATAGGGCTGATTGATCTCATTGAGATAGTGCTGCCTGAATTCATTTGAGAATACAAAGGCCGGATCAGCCAATAGCACATCCTGGAAGTTTTCGGCAGTAAGAGCCTTCTCCAAAAGAGCGCGTGTCCCCTCTTCAGTAGTGAGGGCAGAAGTAGCAAAAATATGTTCCACCCAGGCATCGGTAGTACCGAAATTGTTCATTTGCGCCGCAAAATAGGTAGGACGAAGATGCTGCGGCACATTCTTCTCATACTCTGCCAGAAGAAGTAGGAAACTCTCCTTGTCGATGGGAAGGAAATAATCCTTGAAATATGCCTCTATCATCTGGTCGAGATAATCCTTGCCGCGGTTACGGCTGAAAGCCGTGACAATATTTTCCGCAAAGCGGATAATCTCGTTGGCACGAATGCTCTCATTGTAATAATCGGTAGCAAATGAATAGTCCTCCAGTTCCTCATAGAGTTTATCGAGCTGTGGAATCAGATCTCTATACTCCGGCTTATCAGCCGCCCACTGTTGGAAGGCCTGCTCATAACTCTTCTTTTTATCATAAGTTTTGAGTTTTATGATGCCGTTCATCTCACCGAGCCATTTTTTCCAGGCATTGGAAACGCTGGAATTCTTGGAGGAATACTGTATTCTCACTTTCTGGCTCTGCGACATATATTTCTCCTGTACGTCTAGACGTTTTGTGCGGAGATTGCGTTTGTGGGGGTTTGAGATATCGGAGATGTATCTTACTGCTTCAGAGTGGATATATTCCTGAGTTCTGCCGGGATAGCCGTAGACAAAGGTAAAATCACCCTCTTTGCGCTCTTTGATGGAGAGTTTGAAATATTTTTTAGGCTTATAAGGTACATTCTCCTCGGAGTATGGCGCCGGATTGTTGTCTTTGTCGGCATAGATTCTGAAGAGCGAAAAGTCCCCGGTATGACGGGGCCACATCCAGTTGTCGGTATCACCTCCAAATTTACCGATTGATGATGGTGGTGCGCCTACAAGGCGTACATCTGTAAAGGTCTGATAAACCCATATAAAATACTGGTTACCATAGTACAGAGGCCTTACAGATGCGCTATATCCGGCACCCTCTTTGGAAGCAGCCTCAATCAGGGGAGCACTATTAGCCTCGATTAGAGAATCGCGCCGGCTCTCGGTCATTAAAGGATCATAGCCTTTGAGTACTATCTCGGTGACATCGTCCATTCTGACAAGAAATCTCACGAAGATGTTCTTGTTGGGCAGTTCCTCTTCTATGGTCATAGCCCAAAATCCATCCTTTAGGTAATCGTGCTCTACGGAGCTATGTTCCTGTATCCAATCGTAACCGCAATGGTGGTTGGTTATCAGAAGTCCGTTGTCTGAGATCAATTCAGCCGAACATCCTCCGTTGAAATGGACTGAAGCATCCTTAAGGGAAGCCTGATTGATACTGTAAATATCTTCAGCAGTAAGTCTGAGACCTTTGGCCTGCATATCTCCAATTCTTTTTGCAATCTCGGAAGGGAGCCACATTCCGTTGTCCGCAAATGCAGAGCCGGCAAAGATCAAAGCGAGAACAAGTAATAATACTCTTTTCATCATTCTTAAATAATAATTGGTGCAAAATACAAATATATAAAAAAGTCGGGACGACACATAGCCGTCCCGACTTTCATATATATATCATCAGACTTTATTCAGCAAGAAATGCGTTGTATTTCTCGTAAGCAGCCATATACTCGGGTGATTTGTCACGGAAACGGAAATAGATGAACTTAAGAAATTCAGCAGCATTCCTCTTAATTTCCACATTGTCGGAGAGTGAGAATGCCTTCTCGAAAGGAGGTATTGCATTTTCAAGTGCCTGATTAAACTCTTCAACCAAGGCGTCATATTTAACCTGGTCGAACTCTGAGTCAGCCTTTTCGGCGATGTCCATAGCCTGTTCGTAGTACAGAACACCTACACTTAAAACACCATATACATAGTCAGGTTGGATTTCGGTTGATTTGTTATAGAGTTCAACCGCTTTTTCAAAATTACCCAACTCTTTGTAAACATTACCTTCAGCATAGTAGAGGGAACCGTTGTTGGGTTCATTCTCCTGTGCAGTATGGATAATATCGAAGAGCTTTTGAGGATCCTCTTTTGTGGCAGTATAGAGGTTGATCAAACCTACAAGAATACCCTGGTTATGGGGAAATTGTTCAAATCCTGCCTCAAGTGTTTGTTTCTGGCTAAGTGTGTCGGCATTGAGTCTGTAAACCTCTGCAAGGTTGGAGAATACGTTGCCCTCGGAAAAATAACCATAATCGAGACACTTTTTGTAGTATTTCTCTGCTTTTGCGTTATCGCCACTCATGCTCGAAAGAAGGGCTGTGTTGTAGAGCACCATTGTATCAACCTTTTGCATCACCTGATTGTTGTAATTGCCAAGGCACTCTTCGAAAAGAGCTGTAGCCTTTTCATAATCGCCCAGGTTGTAGTATGAAGCAGCGTCCTCGTAGTTGTAGTTGTGGATCTGCTCAAAAAGAGCTTGGATATCTTTTAGTTTGGAACCTTTAGGATCAACTTCTACTGCCTTGAAAAGAGCATCCTGAGCTTTGCCAAGAAGATTTTCACCTATGGGCTTGGTAACAATCAAGAACACCAACTGACCAAAATCATTGTAGTACAGGTCCTTGTCGCTATAGGTATCAACGGTGAAAGTGCCCTGAGGAAGGGTTTTCTGTGCGGAAGATAGTACCTGTTGATCTTTTAGGATGGTCTTGAGCAGCATTTGATCAAAGCCGGGCTCAATACCCTTGCTGGGAACCTCGTACGCTGAGATGTAGGCTTTGGCAAGAGTAATCCAGGTAGCAGGCCTTGTCGCCTTTTTGGGATTAAGGCTCGCTTCCACTGCCTTGTCGATAGCTTTCTGGGCATCTGCTACCGCTTTGGATTGCGCACTTGCAAAGGTAACAGAGAGGACAAGTGCCATTGCTAATAAAACTTTCTTCATAGTCTTTAAAATTAAAATGATATTAATTGTTAATTATTCGTTTTCTTCTGTTTCTAAATTGTCAGTTACAGTTTCTTCCTCCATTTCATCTTCTTCTCTTTGTTCAACAGAGCAGACAGCGGCAATACAGTCTCCATCCCTCAGACTGATGACCTTGACACCCTGTGTAGCCCTGCCGGCAACCCTGATGTCGGAAACCGATACCCTGATGGTAATGCCGGACTTGTTGATGATCATCAGATCGTCTTCATCCGTCACTGACTTTATCGCTATCAAAGAACCTGTCTTGTCGGTAATATTGATGGTCTTGACACCCTTGCCTCCACGGTTGGTCCTACGATATTCTTCCAAAAGTGAACGTTTGCCGAACCCATGCTCGCTAACCACAAGAATGTGCTCTTGGGACTCACCTTCATTATTTCCATTTACACAAATCATACCAACCACCTCGTCGTCATCGTCTATCCTGATTCCGCGCACTCCTGCAGCTGTACGGCCCATGGCGCGCACGGTTGTCTCATGGAAGCGACAGCAACGACCCTTACGACCCGCCAGGAGAATGTCTTTATCTCCATCCGTTAGCAGAGCTTCAATAAGCGAGTCATCCTCACGGACATTTATAGCTATGATACCGTTTGCTCTGGGACGGGAATATGCCTCAAGAGAGGTCTTTTTAATGGTACCCTTGCGTGTAGCAAGAACCACATAGTGATTATTGATATAGTCGGAATCATCAAGATTTTCTACATTCATATAGGCCTGTACAGCATCATCCGGTTCAATATTGATAACGTTCTGTATGGCGCGACCCTTGGAAGCCTTGGAACCTTCGGGCACGTCGTACACCTTTAGCCAATAACATTTTCCGTTCTTGGTGAAAAACATCATAGTACTGTGCATATTGGCTACATAGATGTGCTCTATGAAGTCCTCCTCGCGCGTAGTGCTGCCCTTTGCGCCCACTCCACCGCGATTCTGAAGACGGTACTCGGTGAGAGGAGTCCTCTTGATATATCCCATATGGGAAATCGTGATGACCACATCCTCATTGGGATAGAAATCCTCAGGATTGAAATCTTCGGCCGAAAGCTCGATTTCCGTACGGCGGCTGTCGCCATATTTCTCTTTGAGAGAAACAAGCTCCTGCTTGATGATATCCATCTGAAGCGAAACATCGGCGAGGATAGCCTCAAGGTGGCTGATAAGTGCCTGGAGTTCATCGTACTCTGCCTGAAGCTTACTCCTTTCGAGTCCTGTGAGCTGACGTAGTCTCATCTCCACGATGGCCTCAGCCTGTTCGGGAGAGAACCCGAATTGCTCTACGAGGCCTTCTCTTGCCTCCTGCACACTACCGGAGGCCTTGATGAGAGCAATAATCTCATCAATAATATCCAGAGCTTTGAGCAGTCCCTCGAGGATATGAGCCCTCTTAAGGGCTTTGTCAAGTTCGAATCGGGTCCTGCGTAGAACCACCTCGTGGCGATGGCGCACAAAGCACTTAATCAGATTTTTAAGGTTGAGCATCCGGGGACGACCATCCACCAGTGCAATGTTGTTGACTGAGAAACTGGACTGAAGAGGTGTGTACCTGAAAAGGTTGTTGAGCACCACGTTAGCCACAGAACCCATCTTGAGCTTAATGACTATGCGCATACCGCTACGGTCACTTTCATCATTGATATAGGCAATCCCTTCAAGTTTCTTGTTCTCTACCAGTTCGGCGATTTTCTCGATAAGCTCGCGCTTGTTGACCATATAGGGTATTTCGCTAACCACAATGGTTTCGCGTCCGCTCTCTGAAATCTCAATGTCGGTCTTCGAGCGGATCACTATACGACCACGACCTGTCTCAAATGCGTCCCTGATGCCTTTAGTACCCTGTATAATGCCTCCCGTTGGGAAATCAGGACCCTTAATGTGCTGCATCAGCTCATCGAGCGTAATGTCGTTGTTATCAATATATGCACAGATGGCATCGCAACACTCGGTAAGATTGTGCGGAGCCATATTGGTAGCCATACCCACCGCAATACCATTTGCTCCGTTGAGCAACAGTAACGGGGCTTTGGCCGGGAGCACGACAGGTTCCTGAAGTGACTCATCAAAATTAGGTTTGAAATCAACCGTATCCTTATCAATATCTTCTATAATCTCTTCAGCAAGTTTCTGAAGCTTTGCCTCCGTATAACGCATCGCCGCTACCGGGTCGCCGTCAACGGATCCGAAGTTACCCTGGCCGTGAACAAGCATATAGCGCATATTCCAGGACTGGGCAAGTCTTGCCATAGCGTCATAAACGCTGGAATCACCGTGGGGATGATATTTACCAAGCACCTCACCCACTATACGAGCCGATTTCTTTACAGATTGGTTGCTGGTCAAGCCGAGACCGTACATGCCGTACAGAACTCTCCTGTGTACAGGTTTCAGACCATCTCTCACATCCGGAAGCGCACGCGACACAATCACCGACATCGAATAATCGATATAGGCGCTCTTCATCTCAGTTTCAATATTGATAGGAATAATCCTACCTACATTCTCTTCTAATTCTTCCATTCCTTTTCTTTCTACTTTATGTAAAAATTAACTCGTAAAAGTACAAAGAAAAAGTGATTCGGCCAAAATTTTTCACTATCTTGGCACTTTGAAATCAAGCACCTCAGGATTATGACAAACACTCTTTCCAGAGAACTTTCCTCACTGCTGGAAACGGCCCGCGAAGAGGCGATGAGAATGGGCAATACCGTTATTGATGCAGACCATCTGTTTCTGGCAATGCTCAGGGATAGCAGGAAACTTGTTGAATCCATTTCAAACCGCATTGGAAGTGATATTTCAGTGGTTAAAACAGCGCTGGAAAAGATGATTTCCCAACCTGAACCCATCCCCTTTGAAAATACCGGTTCAGTAACCATTTCACAAGAAGTCAATGACATCTTTGGTCAGGCATTTGCCAACTGTACTGCTGCCAACATACAGCCCGGCGTAGCAGAAATATTGGAATCTGCAATCACCCTTCGCAAAGGCAGATTCATTCCCATAATGGAAAAACTCGGCATACTACCTGACACATTGCTTGCTGCAATGGGACAGATAGCCCGTGAATCGGGCCGAGGAAGAAAAAAACCGACATATGTGCTTATCAGATATTGTCGCGACCTGACATCCGGTGCCGGAAATGAAAACCGCGATCCTCTCATCGGACGGGAATCAGAGATGCTGCGCGTAAAACAGATACTCAGCCGTCGCAAAAAGAACAACCCCCTGCTGGTAGGTGAATCCGGAGTAGGAAAATCCGCCATCGTAGAAGGACTCGCCTCAACACTTGAGGGCAAAAGGATACTCTCTCTGGACATCCCGGCACTGATTGCTGCCAACCCCCACCCCTCGTCACTTGCAGAGAGCATCAGACAAATCGTCTCAGCACTGGAAACCTCTTCCAATGCCATACTATTTATAGACGACATCCACTCCCTGGTCGGAGCTGGAGGAACGCGAGGCTCTTCCGACATAATCACCTTACTCAAACCGGCTCTGACAGGCGGTACCATACGCTGTATCGGGGCTACTACTACTGATGGCTACCGCAACTGCATCGAAAATGACAAAGCGCTGGACAGGGTATTCCAGAAGATAGTGGTCAAACCCTCAACCGAGGGTCAAACCCTGGAGATACTCAAGGGCATCCAAGAGAAATACGAACGTTTCCACAACGTAATCTATACACCCGGGGCACTTAAACAGTGCATTACTCTCTCCCAGAGATATATCTGCGAAAGGCATCTGCCGGATAAAGCCATCGACCTGATGGACGAAGCGGGATCAAGGGCACATTCCTCCGAAACCGTTCAAACATCGGACAACGCTACCGATCCCGGTACTCGTCAACTTCTGGAACAGATCCGAAATGAGAAGCGTCAGGCTGCGCTCACCGGCGACTTTCCTGCCGCTGCTTCTCTCCGCCTTCGCGAAAAAGAACTCATCAAAGAGCTATCTGCTGAAGAGAATGCCGGAGATTCGGCTCCAGTAACCATTACCGGCGATGACATTGCCAAAGCGGTATCCCTTATGACAGGCATACCTGCACATAAGATAGCAAGCGATGAGAGTAAAAAACTTCTGGCAATGGAGCAGGCTCTAACCAGCCGAGTCATCGGTCAAGATGAAGCTGTCAAAACTGTTACAAATGCCATAAAACGCGGTCGCGCCGGCCTTAAGGACTCCCGCAAACCCATAGGAACATTTATCTTTCTCGGGCCCACCGGTGTAGGCAAAACTCTTCTGGCCAAGAAAATTGCCGAATACATGTTTGACTCTGAAGACTCCCTAATCAGGATAGACATGAGTGAGTACATCGAAAAGCACTCCATCAGTCGCCTCATAGGCTCACCTCCGGGCTATATCGGCTACGACCAAGGAGGGCAGCTGACAGAGCAGGTTCGTCGCAAACCCTATAGCGTTATACTTCTGGATGAGGTAGAAAAGGCCCACCCTGACATATACAACATCCTCCTGCAGGTATTTGACGAAGGGCGGCTTACCGATAGCAGCGGCCGTACGGTGGACTTCCGCAACACCATCCTGATCCTCACCTCCAATATCGGCAGCCGTAAACTTCGGGACTTCGGAGGCGATGTTGGATTCTCCACTAGCACTACCGACAGGGAATTCCGGCGCAAATCCATTATAGACAAAGCTCTGGAGCGACAATTCTCTCCTGAATTGCTCAATCGTCTTGACGACAGAATTTACTTCAACTCCCTCACAATGGAGGACATTTTCCGCATAATTGAAATAGAACTTGAGGATCTTGCCGACAGAGTTGGTCACCTGGGATACGAACTTGAGGTAGACCAAAACGCCCGTACATTCGTAGCCGATGAGGGATTCGATCCCGAACTTGGTGCAAGACCTTTAAAGAGGGCTATTCAAAGGCATATCGAAGACCCCCTGTCCGAACTTATCATAAGCGACGGATCAGGCAGTGGAGTGTTGAAAGTTACTTTTGACGAACAATCCGGCGGGATTGCAGTCACACATATTGCTTGAGATATTTAGCGCTGCCCAGATTGGATATCAGCGCATATTTTTCCTTAGGGAAAGTCTCTCCGCGGAATCTTTTGTCTGCGGAGGCTTTTTTTTCCGAAATTCTCCTGTATGTAGTGCGTTCTACGTAAAAACGCATCGGAGGTTTCTCCCCCACCTTTTTAAAACCAAGTCGAATATAGGCATCTCCTGGAGACCATTCGTAATCCGCGTATGACATTACCTCGTCGGGACCTACATCACTCACAAATGCTTCAAGGAGCCGTCCCATACCCCCGCTGATACGGCAATCCGGCAAAGAGGCATATCTCACCCATTCATAACTTTCTAGGATACGTTCTTCTCCTCCGACAAGACGCCTCATAGGTCTCTCTGCGGAAAATGTAGCCACGGCTACCAGTTTTTCTTCGTAAAAAAGCCCGTAACGATACCTGCATCTTGAGGTTCCATAACTGTGATATTTTTCAAGAAAATCAGCCGCTTGTTGCGCTTTCAGGGCTTTTACTTCACATTTCCTGGCAAAAATGGATCTGAAACGGCCCAAATGAGCCAAAATACGCTTTCGAATCACCTCTCCACCGCTCCGCCATCGGTCTTCATAAAGATAAATGCATCTCTCACCACCATCTGCACTATTCGTTGCAGCATTCAACTCATCGACAGTCGGACCGGTCTCGATGTTTGCAGCCATATCATTCGCCTGACCGGCGGCAATATCGAGCGGCACAAGCCGAATAGTCACTTCCTTGTCGGGAAAAGAAAAGAGAGTTCCGCAGCACTCGTAACGCACTGAGAAACTCTCCAGAAATTCTGAAAACTCTGCAATCACTTGAAGATGTTTTTGAGGACCTCTTCGGTTATCTTTCTGGTGGCTGTAGTGGTAGCGGTTTTAGCTGCTCTTCCAAGTGCACTGTCACCGCTCTTTTTGGATGTACTCTTCTTGCCGGTAACTTTCCTTGCCGCCTGAGTGCCCAGACTGCGTATAAAACTTGTAGCACCCGCTACTACCATCGTACCCAACACGGTTCTCGTAAAACCTCCCTTTTTGCCGGAGGATTTCTTCTTCTCCTCTTTCTCCTTTTCGGCTTGTATCAGAGCTTCTTCTTCGGCCTTCGCCACCTCTTCGTAATAAGCACTCAGCACTTCATAGGCACTTTCACGGTCAAAAAACTTGTCATAAGCCTTAATGTCAGCCGGTGCCATGTTGTTTATATCGAGACGTTGTCCCTCTGTAATAGGCCCGATAGAACTTAAAGGGAATAGGATTCTGGCTCTTTCCACTATAGAAGGTGCTCCTTTCTCGTCCAAGAATGAGACAAGTGCCTCTCCGGTAGCAAGCTCCATTATGGCATCTTCCGTTTTAAACTCGGGATTTGCACGGAAGGTTTGTGCCGCTGCACGAACCGCCTTCTGATCTTTAGGGGTATAGGCCCTCAGAGCGTGCTGGATACGGTTACCCAGCTGTCCAAGGACAATTTCGGGGACGTCTGTGGGCGATTGTGTTACAAAGTAGATACCCACTCCCTTTGAACGGATAAGTCTTATTACCTGCTCTATCTTCTCCACAAGAGCCTTGGAAGTACCCTGAAATAGCATATGGGCTTCATCAAAGAAGAATATCAGCTTTGGAAGAGGTTGATCTCCAACCTCGGGAAGCTTGATATAGAGTTCCGTGAGCAGCCACAAAAGAAAAGTAGAGTAAAGTTTGGGATTATGCATAAGTTTATCGGCAGCAAGTACATTCATCACTCCGCGACCATTCTCGGTGGCAATCAGATCCTCCACGTCAAATGCGGGTTCGCCGAAAAATTTATCTCCGCCCTGGCTCTCAATGGCAAGAACAGCTCTCTGGATGGCTCCGATACTGGCTGCTGAGATATGGCCATATTCGGTAGTGAACTGTGAGGCATTTTTACCTACAAAATCCAGCATCAGACGCAGGTCTTTTAGATCTATCAGCAACAATTCTTTATCATCTGCAATGCGGAAAACAATGTTGAGTACTCCGGACTGAGTAGCGTTGAGACCCATAAGACGGGCCAGGAGCAGAGGACCCATTGAGGAAATGGTAGTTCGCATAGAGTATCCCTGCTCTCCGAAAACATCAAAGAAACGTGTGGGAGAGCCTTCAAAAGGGGGATTTTCAATACCGAATTCAGCGCAGCGCTTTTCAATGAAACCGTTCATTTTACCCGCCTGGCTGATACCCGAGAGGTCACCTTTCATATCCGCCATAAAACAGGGGACTCCCGCCTGGGAAAATGTCTCCGCCAGCACCTGCAGGGAGACGGTTTTTCCCGTACCTGTGGCACCGGCTATCAGTCCGTGCCTGTTTGCCATCTTACCCTGAAGATATATCGGGCCGTTGGCCGAATGGGCTACATAC
>JAKQLB010000155.1 GCA_029567375.1 Bacteroidota bacterium
GTGTGCTCTTCCGATCTTGACCGTTTAAAAAAAGTTTTATGGCAACATCAGCACAAGTTATTGGCGCGTCTATACTCTTTGCTGTTTATGTGGTGTTCGTACTCTACTTTGTGATCAAAGGTGCGCGCGGTACGAAAAACATCAAAGATTACGCAGTTGGGAGTTTTACGTTTTCGCCGGTTTATGTAGCGTTGTCATTGGCCGCTGCCATGACAAGTGCTGCCACTTTCGTTATTAACCCCGGATTGATAGCCACTTACGGTTTAAGTGCCTATATCTCGTACGGATTAGTGTTTCCGTTTGCATCATTGGCATCGTTGGTTATTCTGACAAAAAGTTTCAGAAAATACGGTCAATCCGTAAAAGCTCTAACTTTGTCGAGCTGGGTTGGAAACAGGTATAACAGTAAAGGATACGCTCTGTTCGTTGCCATCCTTACGGTTCTGCTGTTGGCATTTATTGTGTTGATTCTCGTTGCTTTGGTAAAGGTAGTCGCACAAGCATTGAATGCCAATCAGATTGTAGTTCTTGCCGTTGTGGTTGCCTTTACGTTTGGATATATGATGTTTGGCGGAGCTAACTCCATGGTTTATACCAATGTGATTCAGGCATCACTGATGATTTTGGTTGCACTAATTCTACTTGGTTCGGGATTTCAGTTTTTTAAAGACGGATTTTTCGGTTTCTTTGAAAAGTTAAGGGTAATAGACCCGCAATTGGTAAAATTCCCGAATGAGCAAAGTCCGCTTTTCCGCGATTTCTTTGAAATCGTGATTGCACAATTGGTTGTAGGAGCAGCAGTGGTAGCCCAGCCACACATCATTACCAAATCTTTGTTACTGAAAAAAGAGAAAGACGTAAATAAATTCCTGGTAGTCTCGGTTATTGTTCAATTTCTATTCTTTTCGGTGGTATTTGTAGGACTGTTTGCCCGTCTGCTTTTCCCTGAGCTAACATTAAATGGAGAGCCTATCAATGTGGATAGCGTCATACCCAATTATGTAATTACTGTTTTCTCAGGTGGAGTAGGTTCGTTGCTGGTTGGACTTTTGGTAATTCTTGGCTTGATTAGTGCCGGTTTTTCAACTATTGAAGGGCTGATTCAGTCATTAAGCACCACAATAACCACAGATCTTATCAAACCGCTTTTTGGAAAATCCATAAAAAACGAAAACAGCTATATTACCATCAATCGAATAGTAATAGCCGTAATGGCAGTAATAGCGTTTTTTATGTCGAGAGAGCAGATTCTCAATCCCAATGTGAGCGTAGCCATTTTTGCCCAAAACGGAACCTATTCCTACTTCTCGATATTAATTGTGCCGTTGGTATTTGGAATTTTCCTGAAAGATGTGAAGATGAAGTCAGCACTTTCGGGCTCAATAACTGCTCTTGTGGTCTATTTTGCTGTATACTATCTGCTCACTTATCTTTATAAGTCAGGTATAGCCAGCTTTGGTTTTGCCAATCGTTATTTCGGTGACCAAGTTCAAAATCCCGGCATTGCAGCTGCCATCGCCATATTAGCAGCATTTGCAGTAGGACTCACTGTCCATTTTCTCAGCAGGGACAAAAAGAAAGTTTAGGAAAATATGAAGATAAGCATCTAAAAGAACATTGTAACTAACCAATCGTAAATCCAAATTTGTAATATATTATGTCAAAATTCAAAGAAATATATAAAAGTAAATTAATCCCATTGGAAAAAATGCCGGATCTGCTCCAAAGTGATTCGGATGTTATTGTAGCGCAGTGCGCATCTGAGCCACAAGGCTGTATGTCGGTATTCCATTTAGCAAAAGAGCGTGTAAGAGATGTAAAAGTATTTTCCGTACTTACTTTGAAACCCTATGAATTCTACATGAAACCGGAAATGAAAGGGCATTTTGAACTTTGCAGTTGGTTTCATGCACCCGGTTCAAGGAAAGCAATCAAGGAAAAAACGGGAACTGTTACTTATGTCCCTAATATGCTTCATAATGCGGCATCCGACAGAATGAAGGTGCGTCGTCCGCATATGTTTGTGGGCACTTGTACACCTCCTGACGGGAAAGGGTTTGTTTCGCTTTCGCTCGGAATAACCTATGAGAAAGATATTCTTGAAGCAGCAGAAGTCGTTGTATTGGAAGTGAACGACAAACTGCCAAGAACATTTGGTGATACCCAGGTGCATGTTTCGCAAGTAGATTATTTTGTAGAGTATTCTCAAAATCCACCTGCAATACCGAAACCTCAACCTGATGAAGCGGCAATGAAAATAGGGAGACATATTGCCGATTTGATTGAAGACGGTTCTACCATTCAACTGGGCATTGGTGAAATACCAAATGCTGCCGCATTGATGCTCAGAGACAAGAAAGATCTGGGCGTTCATACGGAAATGATGGTGGATAGCATGATGGAGCTCTATGATATGGGTGTTATTACCAACCAGAAAAAGAGCATACACAAGGGGAAATTCATCTGTACTTTTGCGATGGGAAGTGACAAACTTTACGAGTGGCTGGATAATAATCCGGCAGTAGAATTCCTGCGTGGCTCATATGTAAATGATCCCTCTGTAGTTCGTCAAAACTCGAAAATGGTCTCCATCAATACTTGCATGATGATTGACTTTACCGGTCAGGTAGCGAGTGAAGGTATAGGTACACGGCAATATTCGGGAACCGGAGGACAGAGTGATACCGCAGTTGGAGCTATTGAAGGCTTGGATGGAAAAGGAAAATCCATTATTGCCTGCCGATCAACTGCCAAAGACGGAACAATTTCTACCATTGTTCCCGTACTGCCCGCCGGAACGGGAGTAACACTTCATCGCAGCAATACAGACTACGTTGTAACCGAATACGGAAGTGTAAGATTAACCGGCCGTACCGTTCGTGAACGTACCGAACTGCTGATTTCCATTGCTCATCCCGATTTCAGAGAGGAATTGAGAAAGCAAGCAGAAGAGATTGGATATTTGTAATGTTGAATTTAAAGTAAATAATCAAATCGTAAATCAAATATAATGTTACCAATAAAAATAGTTGCTACCGGGCTGTATGCTCCGGGTGAACCAATAGGAAATGCAGAATTGAAAAAGCTGACAGGCATTGAGTTTAATCACGAAAAAACTGAAGAAAAAATCGGAATTAAGCAGCGCCACATTGCTCATCTCAGAAACCTGAATGAAACCACGGCAGATTTTGTAACCAAATCGGCCGAAGTGGCTTTGAAAAATGCCGGTTTATCAGCCGATGATGTAGGTCTGTTTATCGTGGCAACCGACACTCCCGAATATATTACTCCCGCAACAGCCATTATTCAGCAAGGCCGATTGCAGAAGGGTGAAAAATGGAGTATGTCTTTTGACGTTTCAGCATCATGTGCGAGCTTCACAATGGCTTTTGATACGGCCTCACGGATTCTTGCAAACAATCCGAAAATCAAATACGCATTGATAACGGGAGTTTATAATATGCCTGCATTTATCCGTCCGGGTGATAAGTTCTCTTATCCGATTTTTGCCGATGGAGCTGCTTCGTTTATTCTTACAAAAGATGATACCGGACAATCAGCCTATATCGGCAATCAGATGCTGACCGACGGAACTCAGTTTGACTTTATAGGCATTTATGCCGGCGGTTCCAAAATGCCGGTGACCAAAGAAGTTTTGGAAGAAGAGAAAAACGGTCTTCTAAGTCTAAAACCGATGCCGGGCGACCGAAACGTACGACTTTGGCCGATGGTAGTCGATAAGCTCCTTGCCGAATACAATGTGAAAGCTGACGAGATTGACCATTATATTTTTACACAAATCAATCGCTCGGTGATAATCAGAGTAATGGAAGCCATCAATCAACCCGTGGAAAAAGCCATGATGATAATGGATAGATACGGTTACACCGGATCCGGTTGTGTGCCAATGGCAATGCACGAAGGAATTAAATCGGGTAAAATCAAGCGTGGAGACAAAGTGCTTTTCATGGCATCAGGAGCAGGTTTGTCAGTAGGTAGTAATTTGTTAGTGTATTAGGAGTTGATTGTGCCTGGATGATGGATGCCTGATGTCCGACGTCAGGCGGCCGATGATGGAGGTTATATGACTGATGTAAAGTAAATAATTAAATCGTAAATAATAGAGAGTAAAATATGGTAAACGTAGGAATAGTTGGAACCGGAATTTATATGCCGGAAACAAAAATGACTGCTAAACAGATTTCAGAAGCCACGAAAGGCGTATGGAGTGAAGCAGCGGTAATAGAAAAACTGGGGATTGTTGAAAAAACAATTGCCGGTCCCGATGATGGCACGCAGGAAATGGGTGTACGTGCTGCACTGGATTGTTTGAAAAACACCGGTGTCGATCCGATGGAGATAGATTTGATTCTCTGTATCGGTGAGGAATGGAAAGAATATCCGCTCACCACATCGGGAATTTATATTCAGGAGAAAATCGGAGCCAATAATGCCTGGTCAATTGACATTCAGCAACGTTGCGGAACAACGGTAGCAGCCATGAAAATTGCCAAAGATATGATGATAGCCGACGAAGAGCTGAAAACGATTATGATTGTAGGCGGTTATAGAAATGGTGATTTCATCGATTTTGAAGACAGTGCCGTTTCGTTTATGTTTAATCTGGGTGCCGGTGCCGGAGCGATGATTTTGAAACGCAACTACGGTAAAAATTTGATTTTAGGTACGCACATTATCACAGATGGAACAATGGCGCGCGATGCAGGTGTACTTTATGGCGGAACGGAAAACCCGATTACGGCAGAAAATGCTCACTTGGCTTATAAATCACTGAAGGTCTTCAATGTAGAACACATGAAAGACCGATTAAATGAAGTTTCAATGAAAAACTGGTTTCATTGCATTGATAAAGCATTCGAGAAATCAGGGATCCGGAAAAGCGAACTAGGTTTCCTTTGTTGTTTACATTTTAAGCGCAGTATGTTTGGCTATATGCTGACTGAACTCGGACTGACCCCGGAGCAGAGCATTTATCTCGAACATTACGGACACATCGGTCAAATAGACCAAATTTTACTACTCCATTTGGCTCAGGAGCGAAATTTATTGAAACCGGGAACTGTAGTATCCATGATAGCAGCCGGAATCGGATATGCCTGGGGAGCGAATGTAATTCGTTGGGGATAAGAGCTGGTCAAGCCTTTAATTAAGACTATTAATTAATTGTATATCTGCATTTTATATTAAAATATCAGGAATTTTATAATAAAGTCAACCCGAATATTTTCAATATGTTTTTTTTTTCAATTACTAATTATCTAAATTTGTGTTTACAACAAAAATATTAATATTAAATTTTTGAAATTATGAGAAAACTATTTTTTATTTTAGCCGCAGTAGCAACTCTATTTTACGCTTGTGAAAAGAGTGAAGTAGAAGATGTGTACAATCCGTCAGAAGACGGAATTGTAGGAAACTGGCTGTCAGCAGGTGCTGACGTAGCTCCGTTGCTGTCAACTTATTTCGCAGTGGACAGTATCACAGCTAACTTCAAAAACAATAACACTTATGCAGTGGTATCTTATTCCGGAGGTGTACCGACAAATTATGTAGGCACTTTTGTTCAGACAAAGTCAGGAACCGGAATTATCTGGACAATCAAATTGAACCAATCTACTCCATCAGCCGTAACCAGCGAAGGTATTTTTGAAATTACCAAAGTTGGAGAAGGTTACACCATGAAGTATGAAGTTGTTCAAACTGAACCTGATATTGGAGCAACTCCTCCTACAGCAAGTGCAGGTTTCGGAAGTAGTAACGGTGGGGCTTTGGGACAGATGAACATTCAGAAATTTGTAAAAAGATAGTACTGTGTGATATAATTAAGAAGGTCAGGAGAAAATATTACCCTGACCTTTTTAAATTTCCAATGAGAAATAAGGTTGCATTATTTCGTGTTTTTTAAATGATAAAACTTAATAAAATGAAGAAAATATTATTGCTTCTATTATCAGTTCTTATTTCTTTTTCTGCTTTGGCGCAATTGCCGACCAATCAATATTTTTCAAAAGAAATACCTGATAAAGCAAATAAAGAGTTTCAATTTCTGGCATTTTTCATCAATCAGGTGGTTACATCCAATGTCTATCCTGAGAATGACTTTCTGAAAGGTCAGACGGTGGGACGTTTATTTGGAGGAAATACCACTACAACGTCCAACGAGAGAGTGAGCGCTTATGTGGAGCAACGCCTAATCCCGTTTTTTATCTACAAACCCAATCTTTTCAATGGCAAAGCGATATTGAGAGCTGCATTTGAAATCGACTGGACTTGGGGTGACGTGGCCTATGGTGTAGGCGGTAACTTCGGTGGAGGTTTTTCGGCCGACCAGGTAAACCTACAAACCCAAAACCTGGAAATAGAGATTAATCCCACAAAAGGTCTTTATATTAACCTGGGCTTACAACGAATTTTTGATACTCCTTACAATCCTTATACTACATTATTTGATAAAATGACACTGACCGGCTATCGGTTAGCCTATTTCGGAACAGATGGTGTCGGAGTTTCAGTTCGCAAAGACTGGGATTTTTCACGATTAAAGGCAGGTTATTATAAATTGTATGAAAACTATATTCACTTGGATGACGACGTAACATTGATGGAACTGAACGGTGAAAAAGATGTGAGTCGTGCTTGGAAAGTGGGAGGCTCAGTATATTATCTACGTGATCGAGGAAACGGTGCAGGCGGTGTTTCTATCCTCGGACAAGGGTTCAACAGCCTTTTGGCAAGCCATAACGGAACATTTCGATTTAACTATGGTGCAGTACCTTATCATGCTGACGTAGTGTGGTTGGGAACTTTTTTCAGCAGAAATGCCGACACATGGCTCGATCCATGGACTGTAACCGGATTCGTGAATGTAAACTTAGGTCAGGCAAACACATTGGATTCGTCAACTGAAAAATATACCAAAGCGACAAGTATTTTCGGTTTTGCAGCGAATACACGTCTTTCGTATCGCTTTGGACAAACTCCCAATGATAATGTAGCATTGGATGTGCTTTATACATCCGGTGATGCCGATGCCTTGCAAGATGGAAAATATAGTGGTGTAATCACAGGAAATCAATGGGGAGCACCGGGTGCAATTTACGTTAGCTCAGGTTCTTATTTGCTAATGCCTCACGGCAATGTAGTAAACCGTTTTACTCCTGCTGTAATGGATATTTCAAATATGGGATATGGATTGACCTATGCCAATTTAAGTGCATCAAAAGGTATTATTCCTAATAAATTAAATGCAAAAGTCGGTGTTTCTGCCGGATTGAGCAATGTTCAACCGACTGGTGGAGGAGCATTCATAGGTGTAGAAGCTAATGGAAATATTCAGTATAATTTAGGACCTTACATGAGTCTGGAACTACATGGCGCCTACCTTTCGTTGGGGAATTTCTACGACAGTAAGCAAGCTGCTTACGGAAGTCCCGTTAATGGTGGAGTTGATGAGCGTCCGGTAAATCCTTGGACAGCATTTTTGGTTTTCAAATGGTTGATGTTCTAAAATAGGAAAAGGAGAAACAAAATATGAAAGTTAAAATATTAAGCATAATAATTATGGCTATTGGTTTAGGAGCGTGCAGCACCCCCTATGCTGCTCTCAAAGAGATCAGTTCTTTTGAGGAGCTGGACTATAAATATCAGGTAAAAAAAGTTTATTTACCTGAAAATGAGTTTACTATTGCGTATACTGATGAAGGACAAGGCGACAATACCATCATTCTTATTCATGGTTTGGGCAGCTATCTTCGTGCCTGGGAGAAAAATATAGGCGAATTGAGTAAAACCAGCCGTGTAATAGCCATAGACCTTCCCGGGTACGGCAAATCAAGCAAGGAACCTCACAGCGGTATGATGACTTTTTACGCAGGCATTGTGAATGAACTCGTCAAAGAACTGAAACTGGGTAAAGTAGTTATCGGCGGTCACTCTATGGGCGGACAAATAGGAATGACCACTTATCTGCAATATCCGCAAATTGTTAAAGGGCTTGTGTTGGTGGCACCTGCCGGTTTTGAAGGTTTCACCAAGGGTCAAAAACAATGGTTCCGAGACGTGATGACTTTAGATGGCGTACGGCTCACAACTACGGAAGCCATTCAAACTAACCTTGCAACCAACTTTTACCGCGTACCGAAAGATGCTGACTTCATGATTTCCGAACGAATGCAAATGCGCTCGGCAGAGGATTTTATACCCTATTGTTACGCAGTGGTACAGTCCGTTAACGGAATGGTGGATGAACCCGTGATTGACTATTTACAAGATATAAAAGTACCGACAATCATTTTCTTCGGAGAAAACGATAATCTAATTCCGAATCGTTACTTGAACCCCGGACGTACGGTGGACATCGCCAACTTTGGGGCATCAAAAATTCCAAACAGCAAATTGATAATGATTCCCAAAACGGGACACTTTTTGATGTTTGAAAAACCTAAGATTTTTAACAAAGAGACTATTGATTTCTTAAAAGAGTTGAAATAGTTTGGTGTTTTATCATTAATAGTGAAAATGCGTGTCAATTTTTTTTGACACGCTTTTTTTGTACCTTTAAAGTCTCGAAAACAACTTAATATGCGTCCTAAACTTTCAATATTTACCGATTTTGCCGATACGCTTTTTCCACATGAACTGGAGTATCTGATGGCTGTGCAGAATTTTTCTAAGCCAATGAATTTGAAGATATTGAAACAAATATACCACAATAACACATCAAGTGGAAAACAACGTAAACCCTTCGATAAGAGTATTGATAAACGCACGTATTCCTACCTAAAAAAATGGATAACGGAGACGTTGCTTAAAATTGATGTCGATTATTTTTTCGATTGGCTGATTGAAACTGAGAAAAAAATCCTGACAGACGTGATTGTTCCTTCGGATGAAGCGGTGATTTTGAGCAACATGAATAAAATGCACCCCACGAATTATAACTACATCCGATTCTACGAACTTTTACAGTATTACCGCGATTATCTGATGGTACGGAACCGTACAAAATACAATAAGGTGGTAACAGATTTTCTTGAAGTTCATCATGAACAATATCTCAAACTGAAAAACCTGAATATTGAGCTTGATAATGTTACGGCAAGAATTGTGAAGAGAATAGAGTTCCATCCGGAAGAGAAGGAAAGTATTGAAAACTTTCTTTGGGATATATTTTTTGATGAAACTTTGGATGGCTACACGAGATACCGGGCAGTGGTAAGGCTAACCATACATTACTATAACAACAGGGAGTTTGACAAGCAATTTGTGGTGTATCAACACCTTGATAATTATTTTAAAACGCCTGTATTCTACTCAAAGCGTATTCTGTCCAACTATTACGCTAATCGTACGATGATGCATTCCAAACTTAGTGAACTGCAAGAAGCTGAAAAATACGGTTATCTCTCCATACAAAACAAGAACAGCGATTACCTCTTTTACCTCATTAATCTATGTGGGGTACTTTTGAAACAGGGGAAAAACAGTGAAGCTCTGGAGTTAATGCGTAACTCCATTCCCGAGCTGAAAAATACAAATAACAATTACTATAAAATTGGTTTTGCATCATTTTACATACTTACCTTTATAGCCAACAAACAAACTGAAGAAGCGGTATATTATGCTTCTCAATATTTTAAAACTTACCGAAAAGAGATTTTTGAGCATCGCTGGCATCTATACTGCACCACTTACCTTTTCGCATTGATTAATGCCGAACAATATGGTAAAGTAGTCTCGATTTGCAAGCGCTATGATCTCCTGCTTAAAGAAAAACAGCGTGTTGATCGACCTGACTATTTGCCTATCATAGAAAACTATTACTACCTTTCCGAGTATATGGAGGGAAAAATAGATCAGGATAAATTAATATCATCAATTGTTAAATCAGTAAAGCCTCTGATGAATAATGGCTATCGTTCACGGCGGATGCTGAACATGATTGATAAGTTGGGGAACTTTCTATACGATGAAATGAGAGAGGTAAAGACGAAATTATTAAAATGAGTTTATCTGCCGAATGAGCCTCCCATGATGTCCAGCAACTCCGCGGTAATGGCCTGTTGACGCAGTTTGTTGTACTCCAAGGTGAGTTCATCAACCAATTCGTCGGCATTATCGGTAGCTATCTGCATCGCAGTCATTCTTGCAACGTGTTCCGAAACCAAAGAATCGATATGTGCAATAAGAAATTGCAGATTGATCAATAAAGGAGTCAAGTCCTTTAAAATAAGTTTACTATCGGGCTCGATAATATAATCCTCAAGATATTCTCCTTTTTCCGGCACCAGTTTTTCAACTTTAAACGGGAGTAGAGTTTCTCGTGTCATCACTTGCGTACCCTTAGTGATAAAATGATGATGAATAAGCTCCACTTTATCTATCTCCTTTCGTGTAAACTTCTCCATCAACTCGTCGCATATGGGCTTTATATTGACAAGAGAAGGCTTATCTGCAATAGATTGAAATTTTCCTTGATAATGCACACCACCTCGCTTTAAAACATCTCTCACACCCCTATCCCCGAGTGAATAGAGCAGTACATTGGATTCTCCGAGAGATTTATAACTTTCTACCGCTCGCAGTAACTCTGCCGAAACCAAATGATTGAAACGCCCTGCCAACCCCGTATTCGAAGAAAAAACGACAAGGGCCACACGCTCTACCGGTCGCTCCTCCATCAAAGGAGATTTAAAATTTTGTCTTTGCGCCAAAAGGATATTATAGATTCTACTCAAACCCTCCAGATATGGTTCCAGGCTGTCGAGCATACGCTGAGTTTTCCTCAACTTTGCCGAAGCAACCAACATCATTGCCGAGGTAATCTTTTGAGTAGATTTAACCGTTTGAAGTCTGGTCTTTATATCTTTTAGCTGCGCCATTCAAAATTAGGATTTTATCATGTTTACCGTTTCAGCTGCAACTTCTTCAATAAGGGTCGTGATTTGATCATTAATCTCTCCCTTTTTCAAGGGTTCCAATACTTCTTCTTTATATCTGAAGTCCAAGATATTCAAAAACTCTTTTTCAAAGAGTTGCACTTGCTCTGCAGAAATATCTTTCAATAAACCATTGACGCCACAATACAAAACCGCTATTTGATGTTCTACCGGCATAGGACTGTGAACTCTTTGAACAAGCAATTGCTCGTTTTTCTGCCCCTTGTCAATGGCCATCATCGTCACTGCGTCCAGATCACCGCCAAATTTCGTAAATGCAGCCAACTCATGGTATTGAGCCTGGTCGATTTTCAATGAACCGGCTACTTTTTTCATGGATTTTATTTGAGCATTTCCTCCTACACGAGAAACGGAAATACCTACATTGATGGCGGGACGAATACCTCTGTTGAATAAATCGGTCTCCAGGAAAATCTGACCATCGGTAATTGAAATAACGTTGGTCGGAATATAGGCCGAAACGTCGCCTGCCTGTGTCTCCACAATAGGCAAAGCGGTAAGAGACCCTCCACCTTTAACTTTTCCTTTCAATCCGGCCGGCAAATCATTCATATTGACCGCAACCTCATTTTGCGAAATAATATTCGCAGCTCTCTCCAATAGACGGGAGTGCAAATAGAAAATATCGCCCGGATAGGCTTCACGCCCTGAAGGACGACGTAGAATGAGCGAAATCTCACGATAAGCTACCGCCTGCTTGGACAGGTCATCATATACTACCAAAGCATGACGTCCGGTATCGCGAAAATATTCACCGATAGCCGCTCCTGCAAAGGGAGCAATATAGCGCAATGCAGCCGAATCGGAACCTGCTGCCAAAACGATAACGGTATAATCCATAGCCCCTTGTTCGGTGAGGGTTTTCAAAATGGAAGCTACGGATGACCCTTTTTGTCCTACCGCAACATAAACACAATAAACGGGATCGCCGTTTTCGTAATGCTCTCGTTGATTGAGTATGGTGTCGATCGCGATACTTGTTTTTCCTGTTTGTCGGTCGCCTATGATCAACTCTCGCTGGCCGTGCCCGATTGGAATCATAGCGTCAATTGCCTTCAAACCGGTTTGCAAGGGTTTGCTAACCGGCTGGCGAAAGACCACGCCCGGAGCTTTTCGCTCCAAAGGCATCTCCACCAACTCGCCTTTTATGGCACCTTTTCCGTCAAGCGGTTCTCCAATAGGTGAAATGACACGTCCGAGCATGGACTCTCCAACGAAAAGCGATGCTACACGTTTTGTGCGCCTTGCCACACTACCCTCTTTTATCTCGCTTGAAGAGCCGAGCAGGATGGCACCGACATTGTCTTCTTCAAGATTCATTACGATAGCCTGCATGCCGTTTTCAAACTCCAGCAGTTCGCTCGCCTCAGCATTGCGTAATCCGAAAATACGGGCCACACCATCGCTTACGCTCATTACAACGCCTGTTTCATCGTATTTTATATCCGTGTCTATCCCTTTTAGTTGCATACGCAACACCTCGGAAACTTCGCTTACTTTTATTATCCTTTCGCTCATAATTTCTTTATTTGCATCTCTGTAACGATTAAAATCAATTACATTTTTTTCACTTTACTTCTAATGCGATTCAATTTACCGGAAACGCTCGCATCCAACCGATGATCGTCCAAATAGAGGAGAAATCCACCTATGATATCGGGATCAACTTCGGCTTCAATCTCCAGTCGCTTATCAATAATGCTCTCTATTCGTTTGACAAAATGCTCTTTAGTTTCCTCATCCATGGATACAGCGGTAACAAGTTTTCCGTGCTGTATGTTAAAACGCTCACGATACAGGTCAATATAGCGCAACGCAATGTAATCAATAAGCACCTGCCTCTCATTTTTAATAACAAGGTCAAGCATTTCATCCAGGGTAGAAGGTATATTTCCGCCGCAGGCAGCAATGATTATCTCCTTTTTCTCACTCTTGGCAATTGAATGGATTTGCAGTGCTTCCCTCAATTCGGGCACATTGCCACACACTTTTAAAAAAAACTTCAACGCGGAATAGACCTCCTTTTGTTGATCCAACTCGATAGAATATTTCAACAAAGCAGTAGCATAACGCGTAGAAATTAATCCTGTATTCATGAATAATTAAGAAGTAATTTCAATTTCGTCCAATAATCGGTCGATCATTTTCATTTGAGCTTTATCAGTGCTAAGCTCCTCGCGCAAAATCTTTTCGGTTAAGTCGATAGAGATTTTGGTGACCTCCTCGCGAATTTCTTGAAGAGCTACCTCCTTTTCCGATTGAATTTGTTTGCGTGCGACGCCGATTATTTTTTCAGATTCCAAACCGGCTCTTTCACGAGCATCCTCAAGCATCTGTTCTTGTATCTTAGATGCCTCTTTGATCATTTCGGTTTGCTGTTTTCGGGTTTCAGCCAATAAGGATTCGCCTATTTCTTTCACATGGTCCAACTCTTCCTTTGCTTTTTTAGCGGCTACAAGAGATTCATCCACATAATTTCTCCGCTTCTCCACCGCCTTCAAAATTGGCGGAAAAGCAAACTTTATCAGTATAAACAGAGTTATACCGAAAGCAATAGACATCCAAAAAACCAAACCCGGTTCGGGCGTCAGTAAGGACATATTCTATTAACCTAAAATAAAACCACAAACAACTATGGCAAAAAGTGCCACTCCCTCAATAAGGGCTGCCACAATAATCATCGATGTTCTAACATCCGAACCCGCTTCCGGTTGTCTCGAAATAGCATCCATCGCCGATTTTCCAATTAAACTGATACCGGAAGCTGCAGCAATTACAGCAACAATAACTCCTGCAATGGGAGCCCAAGCTGCAGAAGCAGCACCTGCTTGTAACAAAACAGAAAATAGTAAGTTCATAATCAATCTTTTTTAGTGTAATTAATTTATTAATATTTATTATGCATTTCTTGCCATTCCAATAAATACTGAAGAAAGCAGTGTAAAAATAAAAGCTTGAATAAAGGCAACCAACAACTCCAAAAACAAAATAAAGACGGAAAAAAACACCGACACCGCCGTCATTGATGAACTGATGGCTGCGCCCATACCCGCCGTAATGAAAACAATCGAAACCAATCCCAACACAATAGCGTGACCACCCATTATATTCGCAAAAAGACGAATCATCAATGCAAAAGGCTTGGTAAACAATCCCACAATCTCAATTACGGGCATAATGGGAAAAGGCACTTTGAGAAAAATAGGTACGTCAGGCCAGAAAATACTCTTATAATACTCTTTTGTGCCGGTTAGGTTGATAGCCAAAAATGTTCCGACAGCCAGCACCATAGTCACCGCAATATTACCCGTTACGTTTGCACCACCCGGGAAAAAGGGCACCAGTCCCAGCACATTATTGAAGAAGATAAAGAAGAAAACCGTCAACAAAAATGGTGCATACCTTTTATAATCAGCGCCTACCGAAGGTTTTATTATGTCATCATGTATCATCATGATAAACATCTCCATCATACCCACAAAACCCTTATTCCCTTTCATCGGTTCTCGTTTAATTACACGCGATATACCCAAAAAGGTAATAATAAGCACAAGCGAAGAGAGGATCAATGAGGCTGCATTTTTGGTAAGCGACAAATCAAGCGGTCGGGTTTCGCTTCCATCCCTACCCATTTCGACAATTTTTCCTTTATATTTTCCCTCGGCAGCAATCTGAAAACCTTTGTAATTCTTATTTCCCCGATCTAACTTATAAGAAAGAAAGAGGTGTACCCCCGATGTTTTGCTATACAATATTACCGGTAGAGGGATGGAAACATGCCAATCTTCGGAACTAAGCAGAGTCCATTCATATGTATCTGCCAGATGCTCCAAAATAAACTCTTTCACATTAAACTTTTCCTGAGCGACGCTGTCAGTTTGAGCATTCGCTCCCATCGAAAAGAGAAGAACGATGAAAAGAATTATCGGCTTATATGTTATATGAAGTTTCTTCATCTATTTCAACTTTACTCAAGCGGCTTACTTTGAGTTTTCTTATACCTGATATGCTTTTCCATTCGGATGAAAATAATTGTTTCCCAAATCAGGTAAAGCAGATAAAACACCGCAAAAACGATCGCAAAAGGGCGGATACCCGGCTTGTTAATCAGCCAATAAACCATGAGACCGGTAAGCGAAATCAACATTTTCATCACTCGCATCTGCATATACATATTCGAGGTCTTTGATGGTGTTTTGATATAAATTCGTCTAAATCTCAAAAATAGCACAACACCCATAAGGTAAAAGAAGAGCGGAATAGCAAAGTATCCTTTCACCTCTATTTCCGGAAAAAGACATTTCAACACTATCCATCCACCCACTCCCAAAACAAGTAGAAGTAGCGTATGAATAATCAAAAAATTATTTACCACCTTTCGCATAAACAAAAAATATTTATAGTCTGTAGTATGTAGTCAGTAGTGTGTAGTTAAATGTTTATAAATACACTTATCGTGTTGTCTTGTACCTCTACAAAACCACCCGCTATCGTCATTTTTTTAACCTCACCGTCAGTAACAAATGTTAGCGTGCCTTCCGTGAGCGTTGAAACAAGCGGGGCGTGATTATTCAGCACCTGAAACGGACATACGGTTCCCGGCAAGGTTACAGAAGAAACTTCGCCGGTAAAGAGAGTTGATTCTATAGTGCGAATGACCAATTTCATCACCTATTTTGCTTGTTTCAATAATTTGTCACCTTTCGCAATAGCCTCTTCAATGGTTCCCACATTCATAAATGACGCTTCGGGATAACCATCCAGTTCGCCGTTGAGTATCATTCTAAACCCTTTTATCGTATCCTGTACGGAAACCATTACACCTGGTTGTCCCGTATATTGTTCCGCCATATGGAAGGGTTGAGACAGGAAACGTTGAACTTTACGCGCTCTGTTTACCGTAAGTCTGTCCTCATCGGAAAGCTCATCCATTCCCAAAATGGAAATAATATCCTGCAGCTCTTTGTAGCGCTGAAGAATCTGTTTTACCCGCATAGCGGTATCATAATGATCCTCACCCACTACATTAGGATTCAAAATTCGAGAGGATGACTCCAACGGATCCACTGCCGGATAAATACCCAAAGAGGCAATTTTTCTGCTCAAAACAGTAGAAGCATCCAGATAACTGAAGGTCGTAGCCGGTGCGGGGTCAGTCAAGTCATCGGCCGGAACGTAAACAGCCTGTACCGATGTGATTGAACCGTACTTAGTAGAGGTAATGCGCTCCTGCAGATTTCCCATCTCGGAGGCCAATGTAGGCTGGTAGCCAACCGCAGAGGGCATACGCCCCAAAAGAGCGGAAACTTCGGAACCTGCTTGCACAAAACGGAATATATTATCGATGAAAAGCAATATATCGCTTCCCTCTCCTCCACTGTCTCTAAAGGCTTCTGCAACTGCCAGTCCGGTATGCGCTACCGAAGCACGTGCTCCGGGCGGTTCGTTCATCTGCCCGAAGACAAGTGTAGTTTGCGATTTCTCCAACTCGTCATAATCCACCACACTCAAATCCCAATGCCCATTAGCCATGCTTTTATTGAACTCCTCACCATATCTTATCACGCCCGACTCTATCATCTCACGTAACAAATCGTTTCCTTCACGCGTACGCTCGCCAACTCCGGCGAATACGGAATAACCTTTATGCCCTTTAGCGATATTGTTGATGAGCTCCATGATGATAACCGTTTTACCTACACCTGCACCTCCGAAAAGTCCGATTTTTCCACCTTTCAGGTAGGGTTGAAGCAAATCTATCACCTTTATACCGGTTGTAAGCATCTCCTCCGATGTCACCAGATCATCAAATTTAGGTGCTTCACGGTGAATGGGATACTGATTCTCACGACTTAACGGTTTCAGTCCATCAATGGGACGACCCATAACGTTGAGCAGACGGCCTTTAACCTGATCACCCACCGGCACGCTAAGTGAAGAGCCGAGGGCTTTCACCGGAAGTCCCCTGCGCAACCCATCCGTACTATCCATTGCAACCGTTCGAACGGTATTTTCACCGATATGCTGATGCACTTCCAGATAGATATCGTGACCGTTACGATTAACAAAAATAGCATCGTTGATAGCAGGGAGTTTCACTTCACCCGATTTGGGCATTTCAAACTGAACGTCCACCACAGGACCGATTATTTGAGATATTTTGCCGCTTAATTCCGACATAACTGATAGAAAACTTAATATTTCACTTAACGATCAGTTGCTTTTGCAACAATTTGCGAAGTTACTTTAAATTAACGTTTAAAGAAAATATTTTAATGATAATTCTCAGTAAAAATCTCATTATGGCTTAAGGAGTCGGTGATTGGTGAGGAGTTGGATCGTTGTAAAGCGAGAAATCAGCTAGCGTTCTGAAATGTAGAGAAATTATTTACTGATTTTTTGTGAACCGGAGTGGGGGGAATTTTGTATATTTGTTACGAGTATCAAACGACAAAAAAATGAGTAATTTTTCAGAGATTTGTATTTATGAGGTAAACCCTGACAAGGTTGATGAATTTGAAAAATTGATTAAGGAAGTTGCAGAACACCATAAATCCTTTGCAGGTGTGATTGATGTAAAATATATCAAAAGGACACATCGACAAAAGGACTTCAATTCGGTGAAAAATGGAGAACCTGCAATCCGGCTGACAAGAAAACCGCAAAGCGTGACTTATATTTTATATTGGGAACTTGAAAACGAATTAATCCACGCCGAAGCCACAAAATCCGGATTGGAAAAATTCTACAAACAATTCAACCGTTGTTTAACCACAATGCCGAAAATAATACTTGGAGAGAGGGTACAATAATAAACACTATCGGATATGACAAATCGTTGGGAAAAAACCAGAAAACTTGGGAAAACAAGATACATGATCTTGTCCACCTTGCTTTTTGCAATTACTTATACAATAGTTAAAATTATTATTGAGAATAATTATGACTTAAGCATATTCTATTCATCCTCATTTTGGATCTCCATCGCAACAGGAATTATATGCGGACTAATAGCCTCACATTCACTGTGGAAATTCAATGAGAAAAGATATAAGGAAAATAAGCAATGACCTCCCAATCCACCCTTTTATATCAAATAAAATCTGCCCTATTCGGTGTTGCACTCGGTGATGCGTTAGGGGTTCCCGTTGAGTTTAATAGCAGAGAAACACTTCGCAAAAAGCCGGTTACCGATATGGTTGGCTACAGCACTTATAATTTACCGCCAGGCACCTGGTCCGACGACAGTTCGTTGACTTTCTGCCTTGCGGAGGCTCTTACTGAGGGTTTTGACCTAAACACAATCGGAAGAAACTTTGTCCGCTGGGCTCACGAAAATTATTGGACACCTCGCGGACACGTATTTGACATAGGCATCGCGACACAAAAAGCAATTTATAAACTCTCAAAGGGCGAAGAACCGGAATTAGCGGGTGGTATTGAAGATAGAGACAACGGTAACGGCTCGCTTATGCGAATTTTGCCTTTACTATTTTATATTCTTGACAAAGAAATTTATGAACGTTTTGAGATGACGGCAAAAGTCTCATCAATTACTCACGGACACATTAGGTCAATAATAGCCTGTTTCTATTATCTTGAATTTGCAAGGCAGATTTTGGAGGGAAAAGAGAAATTTGAAATCTATAAATACTTGCAAAGTGAGGTTTCAGATTTCTTGACAGATATTGAAATCGATCCTGATGAAATTTCAAAGTTCGATAGATTACTAAGAAACGACATTGCCCTACTTCCCGAAGAGGAGATTCAAAGCAGCGGTTATGTGATGCACACTCTTGAAGCAAGCATTTGGTCTCTGCTTACAACAGAGAGTTACGAAGATGCCGTCTTAAAAGCAGTCAATCTGGGTAGCGACACGGACACAACAGGAGCCGTTACCGGCGGACTTGCCGGACTTCTTTATGGATTTGACAAAATTCCTGAAAATTGGCTACAACAATTGGCAAGATACAACGACATCGAAAATCTGGCAGAACGCCTTAGTGATAAAATTTGAAGTAACTTCCACATTAATCAATAAAATCCTTTCCACGCAACGCTCTGTTGATTTAAAGCTAAAAAGCCATAAAGAAACAGCTTGGTGGCATAATTTATGCTCACCTTTACGACTATTAACGAATTAAAACCCATAAAATGAAGAATAATATTATTATTTGCCTCTTGGCTATTTTATTTAGCGTACAAGCGTTTGGACAAGAAAAAGTAAGAAAATTGGACTTCAGGTTAGGCGCAGGTCTTTCATTGTTGGGAACCGGAGATATGAGAACATTTAATTATGAAAACGAGTTAAACGTAAAGCTGAACAAATATTTCACAAGCTCGGTTTCAATAAATTTGGGACGCAGTAATCGTGGAGACTTCGAGACCGCCTCATTTACCCAGGGAAATTTGAATATTTTCATCTCGCCATTTAAGAATACCAGACGATTTGACTTCAGACTCGGTACGGGTTTGACTTATTATAATATCTCAGACGCTTACCTGGCATGGCAATCATGGAAAAATGGCGTGTTGATTGCGACGAAACATGAATTTGAGAACCGTACTTCCTTTGGATACAATGTAATTATCGAAGGCTCATTCCTGATTACCAATAGGTTTTTGGTTGGAGTGAAAGCCTTCACTCAGCCCTATCAAAATGGTGATATCAACTCAGGCGTAATGTTAAAACTAGGGATGTTACTATAACGAAACGAATAGTGCTGACAACATACGACTACAAATCATTATTGACTATATTGATATTTTTTCTTACATTTGGCAATGTTTATTTTTGACAATAAACAAAAGTAGTGGAGACCGGAGACCACTTTAAAAACGGGGCGGAACTGAAAAGCCAGACGAGTAAGGGTACTAAAACTTAAATAAATTATGAAGTGGTTTGTAAAATGTATGAAACAGTACGCTGATTTTGGCGGAAGAGCAAGAAGAACAGAGTTTTGGATGTTTGTATTATTCAATATTATTTTCTCTGTAATTGCATCACTTATTGATAGGGCCATAGGGTTTAAAATAGGTGCTATTCAAATGGGAATTATTGGTCTTATCTATTCACTCGCTGTTTTGATTCCGGCATTGGCTGTTAGCGTAAGACGTCTTCACGATATAGGCAAAAGCGGCTGGATGATTTTAATTAATCTGATTCCTTTTATCGGCTGGATTTGGTTTATAGTTTTAATGGTCAAAGACAGCCAACCGGGAGAGAATCAATACGGTCCAAATCCCAAAGAAGTGACAACTTAAAACAAAGAAAATCAGCACATAACATAAACTATATGCTATAGCGGTTTTAAGACTATTTACACCGCATAAGAAAGCCCTTCTCGCGAAGGGCTTTTTGGTCATTTAATTTCCACCTTAATAACACAATTAGGAGTATCATCAAGCATCGCCGGCGGTATTGTCACGAAAAGACCCTCTTGACAGCGACGGAAAGGAATTGGGGTTCCATCCTCAAGTGAAACAACGCTGCTAACCTTCGGAATTCCATCACAAGGAATGAAAATGCGAATGCCGCCATCAACAGCTACACCGCTCTTACTCGAAGCGAGATCTTTCGGAAACACATGAAGATAAAGGGTGGAAGGGTACCCATCTTTGGTAACCGCTTTGCTGTGTGTAACCACTCCCCATGGCTGTGGCGGAACTAAAGTAGCGCGTGTATCGTATATCGATTCGCCATTTTTAGAGAGCCACTCCCCCATTATTGCCAATCTCTCCAGAGCGGCAGCAGGGATGCGACCGTCAGGCTGAGGCCCGACATTCAGCAGAAGGTTGGCATTTCGACCCGCAGTATAGGCCAAATAACGGATGAGTTCGGGAGCACTCGTGTAATTTTGATCCTTGATGCGGTAGCCCCAAGAGTTATTCATAGTTTGGCAGGTTTCCAAAGGGAGATTATCACTTACTCCTCCCTGAGTTAATCCTATTTTGTTTTCACCCGGCACATCCCGCTCGAATATTTGAATATCCTCACCCTCAAAAGGATCAAGGTGGTGATTATTTCCAATGAGACAATCGCTCTGGAGCGATTTTATCAGCGGATATAAGGTGTCATAACGCCAATCAAACTCTACCGGATCCTCTTCGTGATCCCAGTGGCCGTCGAGCCAGATGCAGCCGATCCTACCATATTGCGTCAACAATTCAGTCAACTGCGCATACATGAAGTTGAAATAGTTATCTATGGGCTGCTGAGGGCCTCTGCCACATTCACGCCCTGTACGACCACGGGGATAGTCCTCCCTGCGCCAATCCAAAGTGGAGTAGTAGAAGTGGAGCTGAATGCCCTGTTTTTCACATTCCTGCGCCAATTCCTTTAGCACATCACGGCCGAAAGGGGTAGCATCCACGATATTGTAATCCGATTGAGCGGTATCCCACAGCGAGAAACCGTCGTGATGGCGCGAAGTGATGCAGATATAGCGCGCCCCCGCATTTTTGATTGCAGAAACCCACTGCTTGGCGTCAAAATGTAAAGGATAGAAGGCAGCGGCCATTTTTTCATATTCCTGCCAGTGAATGTCCTGGTTTTGCATCACCCATTCACCCTGTCCGAGCATACTGTAGATGCCCCAGTGTATGAATACACCGAATCTCATATCCGAGAAATGCTCCTGAGCCGGAGTCAGGGCCGTTTTTTTCTGAATGTCAGATTGTGCAAAAGTGCTCCCCGCAAAGAAAAGCAGAGCCAATAGAATTGATAAAAGTCTCATAATTCACCTGTTTTAACACGTGAATATAACACTTTTTTGGTGTTCCGGAAAAATCAAATGAAGTCCAATGAAGCAAGCATGGCATCGCACCCCTCGTTGACATCATTCCATGTCGCCTGGAAATCACCGGTATACCAGGGATCAGCTATATTGCGAGAATGCTCCGTATAATCGAGGAGAAGTCGGATTTTCCCTTCGGGATCACCATCGAAAGCGAAATGCATATCGCGTATGTTTGATGAATCCATCCCGATTATAAGATCATAATAAGAGTAGTCTTCGGGAACTATCTGGCGGGAATATTTTCCTTGAGAGCCAATACCGTGGCGTTTTAGCATTTCCCTTGCCGGCGGATAAACCGGATTGCCGCGTTCTTCATCGCTCGTGCCGGCAGATGCTATTTCAAATTTATCCGCTACACCAAGCTCAGCAACCTTGTGTTTCATAATAAACTCCGCCATCGGACTGCGGCAAATGTTACCAAGGCAAACAAACAATATCCTGTAATCTTTCTTATCCATTTTTAATTATTTAACACGCCAGGGAGCATCACCGTAAAGAAGATATTTCTTCACTTTGCGAAGCCATTTCTGCTCCTCGGTCTTAATATGCTCACCGGTCAACTCCCAGTCAATTTCGCCGGTAATATAACTAAAAAGCATGTTATCCTGAAGTAACGGCTCAAGTTTGTCATATTCAAAGTCTTCAGGGAACTGCTCACGGACAAATCTTATGGAACGAAGAGCGTGGTTGAGTGCATGATAGGTGCGTCCGGGGATAAACATCAGATGAAATCCGAAACATATCTCATCTTTCCAGATTCCGTAAGCCGGCTCAAATCTGCACCATCTTATGTAGAGACTATCGTCGTAGAGCGGATTGGCCGGATCATTCCAATTTCTAAATCCGTTTTTACGATTAAAGTCATAGAGAGGCTCCATAAAGGGTGCTCCGAATTGCTCAAACGGACGCGTAGTGCCGTGACCATAACTGACATTTGTCCCCATCCAGAGACACTGACCGCTATAGAAGTGGGATGTAAAGAGGCCTGCAAAATCGGAAAATGGAGGGATGCTCCAGGGCATCAGATCTTTGTTGACCTGCTCCGCCTCCGCCGAGATGATATGCAGATGGAATTTTGCGCTCAGCTCATAATAAAAGAAATTGGCAATCTCACCGAAAGTGAGTCCGTGCCTGTGCGGGAGACCCATCACCCCCATAGTTCCCTCCACCTGGCGGCCGGAGGAGTTGATCTTGTCCACTATGTAAATGGAGATATCGCTTCCGGAATGGTGAAGGTCGTAGAAAAGCTTGAGTAAGGTGCGAGTAGCCGTGCAATATCTGGAACCCACATCCTGGAGCTCAATAATCAAAGCATCAATATCCTGAAGTTTTTCCAGAGGAACAGAGTCACCGATTTCCACCATTTCGACACCGGGACAGCACTCACCATATAGTGAGTGTTCCGGCATGAAAAGGCGGACAAGATTCCTTTTACGTGCCAGTGTCTCGAAATGATACTCCCCTTTATCGGGATGCCAGGCCACCTGGTTGCATAGCATTGCCAACCTCCCCTTCTTAAGTACTAGGTCTGGTTGTTCGAAAAGTGGTGTGGTACGGAAAGAAAACATACGGGGTGCGGGTTACGAGTTACGGGGTACGGGGTGCGGGGTGCGGATTAGGAGAGTATGGAGATAACTTCTTGTGCAAGGGCTTCTGCAACTGTTTCTGTTGGTGCCTCAGCATAAATGCGGATGATGGGCTCGGTATTGGATTTGCGCAGCACAAACCACTTCTTTTCAGTGTCAAAATCCACTCTTAAACCATCGATGGTAGTTATGCGCTCAGCTGAATAATGCTTCTTAACCGCCTCAAGGAGAGAATCGATCACCGCAGGATCGGAAATTTCTATCTTATTTTTGGATAAATAATAGTCGGGATAGGTAGCACGGAGGGTAGATGCTGAGAGCTTCTTGTGAGCCATGTTGCTCAGGAAGAGCGCTGCACCGATGAGCGCGTCGCGACCGTAGTGGAAGTCGGGAACGATAACACCACCGTTGCCCTCTCCTCCGATGACTGCATTGACCTGCTGCATCATAGTGGATGCATTGACTTCACCTACTGCGGAAGCATAATAACGGCAACCGTGGGCCTCGGTTACATCCTTGAGAGCTCTCGAGGAGGAGATATTGGAGACTGTCGGACCCTTTCTATGTGATAGAACATAGTCAGCAACAGCCACCAGAGTATATTCTTCGCCGAACGCCTCCCCATTCTCAGAGATGAAAGCAATGCGATCCACATCGGGGTCCACGGCAACTCCGAGATCCGCTCCGGCTGAAATAACCGCAGCAGAGAGATCGGTGAGATTTGAAGGAATCGGCTCGGGATTGTGTGCGAACCGGCCGTTTGGTTCACCGTTGATTGTGACACACTCCACTCCAAGCGCCTCGAAAAGCTTCGGCATCACAATACCTCCCACAGAGTTGATGGCATCAAGTACCACCTTAAAGCCTGCTGCTTTAATGGCTTTTAAATCTACGAGAGGATATGATAAAACTGCATCGATATGTGCCTGGGTAAAGTCTTTATACTCCATATGACCGATTGAATCCACATCTTTGTAATCAAAATCATCGGACTCTGCAACCTCCAGAAGGGCCGCACCCTCTTCCGCCGTCAGAAACTCACCCTTCTCATTGAGAAGCTTTAGAGCGTTCCACTGCTTAGGATTGTGCGAAGCGGTGAGAATGATACCACCGTCGGCTTTTTCGAATATCACTGCCATTTCGGTTGTGGGAGTGGATGCCAGACCGGCATTCACTACATCAATACCGCAAGCCATCAATGTGCCGCAGACAATGGAGTCCACCATCTTTCCGGAGATACGGGCATCCCTGCCCACAACCACCTTATAGTGCTTTTGGGATGGAAACTTTCTTTGCAGTTGACGCGCATAGGCCGAGGTGAATTTAACTATGTCAACCGGAGTCAGTGCATCGCCGGGAGTACCACCTATAGTTCCTCTGATGCCCGAGATTGATTTAATTAGTGTCATATGATCAAAAAATTTGTATGATTGGCTTGAAAATATGCGGCAAAGTTACAAAAAGCAGCAAATTATTTGGCCATTCCCCAAATTATTTCTACTTTTGCAGCCCGAAAAAGATTTTAACAATTAACAAACCGATAAGATGAAAAAAGGTATACATCCCGAATCCTACCGTCTTGTAGCTTTCAAGGATATGTCAAATGACCATGTGTTCATCACACGCTCTTGCGTCAACACCAAGGAGACTCTGGAGGTTGACGGCGTTGAGTACCCTTTAGTAAAGGTCGAGATTTCCAATACTTCACACCCTTTCTATACCGGTAAGATGAAGCTCGTAGACACTGCAGGCCGTGTTGACAAGTTCTACAGCAGATACAAGAATAAGAAGAAATAAGCCGCGAGGCGTTTTGTTTATATTTGAGGGGTGACTTTCATAGGTCACCTTTCTTTTTTCAACAGACAACGACAATCGTGAAGGAGCTCCTTACAAAATATGCAATTATGTACAACCGTCCCGAATACTTCGAGACGGATCCTGTGATTTTTCCCAAAAAATTCGCACAATTGACCCAGTCCGGCAAAGCCTCCCTGCAGGATGTGGAAATCGCCGCCGTAATTGCGGCACATCTTGCCTGGGGCAGAAGAGATATGACGGTGAGGAATTGCAACAGAGCTTTTGACGAGATGGAGTGGCAACCATACCGCTATATCATGGAAGGTGAATGGCGCAATGAAAAGATATCACTTCACAGAACAATTAAATGGAGTGACTTTGCAGCCATTTGTTTCAGGCTTCGCGATTTCTACATGCAATATGACTCTCTCGAATTACTTACTCCCGACCTTTTCAGAACTGAAATATACGGACAGAAAAGCGATCCGAAAGCAGCCAACAAAAAGATACACCTGCTCAGACGCTGGATGGTGCGTGATGACGGCATAATTGACCTGGGATTGTGGAAAAAAACCTCTCCTGCCGACCTTATAATTCCTCTTGATGTCCATGTCCATCGTACTGCTGCAATGCTCGGCATTACCTCACGTAAAAGTACCGATTTATCAACAGCATTGGAGATCACATCTTTCCTTAAGGAAATATTCCCCACGGACCCCTGCAAAGGAGATTTTGCACTTTTCGGCTATGGTATAACACACAAAAAGGAAGAGAATTCCAATATCTGTTGTTGAAAAAAGGTACTATGAAATTTGCCGATTACATATATTTTTTACTATTTTTGTTTCCGACTGAGGTGATATGCCTAGACTTTATATAATAGCAGGCTGCAACGGAGCAGGGAAAACCACCGCGTCCTACACGATATTGCCCGACATGCTCAATTGTGATGAGTTTGTCAATTCGGACGAGATTGCAAAGCGTTTGTCTCCCAATAAACCGGAAGAGTCTGCCGTAAGGGCTAGCAGGTTGATGATGGAGAGGATTGAAGAGTTGATTGACAAGGGGGAAACCTTCGGAGTTGAGACCACTTTGGCCACCAGAACACTCGTAAGGGTAATAACCGAAGCACAGCAAAAGGGCTACGTAGTGACTCTGGTCTTTTTTTGGCTCAAAATGCCGGAATTGGCTGTAGAGAGGGTAAAACTCAGGGTTGAAGCAGGCGGACACTACGTACCCGAAGCGACCATCCGAAGGCGTTATGATGTGGGGATCAGGAACCTTTTCAATCTCTATATTCCGGTGTGCGATTACTGGATAATGATAGATAACTCCAACAACCCGAGTACTATTATAGCCGAAGGTGGAACGAGTGTTGTGACTAAAATACATAATAAAACCTTATATAACCTATTAATCAATTATGAGCGAACTAGAGACGAGAGAACTTAGAGAGACTATTCTTCTAGGTTTGAACATCACTTTTGAGAGGCTCGTACAAGAAAAAAAACAAGACAATTCCGAATTGGCGTTTGCACGTAAAGGACAGATTGTCAGAATAAAAGCCGATGAGATTTGTTAAACTTGTAAGACTCTGCCAGCAAAATGAGAGATTATTAACCCAAACACTACTGCAGCAATGCAGTAGTTTTTTTGTATATGACAGACTACTTTGAATTGTTTAACATAAACAAGGATCAATTGATCCTGCTTATGGAAGAGGCCCTCTCTTCCGGAGGCGAGTATGCCGACATTTTTTGTGAATACAGCATGCAGGAAGTGCTCGCGCTACGTGATGGTGAGGTCAACTCCATCCGCAACGACATCGATTTCGGAGCAGGCATCAGGGTCATTCGCAATGGTCGTACAGGTTATGCATATTCTGAAAGCACAGATATAAGGCATTTGCAAGCTGCCGCACAAGCTGCCGCCCGTATTGCGGAGAGTCCGGCCGGCGATAGAAAAAAAATCCCATTTACACCTCTAAAATTAGCCGACTATTATTCCCGCACCCATTCATCAGCCGATGTTGATGTTTTCTCAAAAAAAGGGTATCTCAAGGAGATCCACACAAAGCTTTCCGAAGGAGATGGCAGGATAGTACAGATTATCGGACAAAGCTCCTCTTCTCTGAGTAAGATAATGTTCTTCAACTCCTTGGGGGAATTTTACTGCGACGAAAGGCCACTCTCTTCAGTAGCCTTCACAGCTGTATTCAGCCGGGATGGAGTTACCGATAATTACACTAGTTCTAAAAGTTTCAGGATGGGAAATGAAATGTTCACCCCCGCCCTTGCAGACGAGATTGTTAATGAAATTCTCGAAGCCATTCCAACTGTACTGGAAGCGGTGCGTCCTCAAGGTGGGGAAATGATGGTGGTAATGGGGGCCGGTGGATCAGGAATTCTGCTCCACGAAGCTATAGGGCATGCATTCGAGGCAGATTTCAACCGTAAAGGAATCTCCATATTTTCCGACAAGATGGGCAAAAAAATCTGCAGCGAAGTTATCAGCATTGCAGACGATGCCACCATTCCCGCCAACAGGGGTTCTCTCAATGTGGATGATGAAGGAGTACCCGGACAGAAGACTATGCTGATTAAGGAAGGGGTACTTACCTCTTATCTACACGACCGCATTAGCGCCAAGCACTACAAAGTAGTTCCTACCGGCAATGGACGCAGAGAGTCATTCAGGTTTGAACCTCTCCCAAGGATGCGTGCCACCTATATGGAAAACGGCTCCGCCACCTCCGAGGATATTATCTCCGGAGTACGAAAAGGCATCTATGTGGACAAATTCAGGAACGGTCAGGTGAAGATTGGAGCAGGTGACTTCACATTCTTCGTCAAGAGCGGACGTATGATTGAGAACGGACATCTCACCCGCCCTATCAAGGATATCAATATAATAGGCAACGGGCCCAGAGCACTTGCAGATATTCTGGAGGTAGCATCCGACGGAAAAATGGAAGATGGCACCTGGACCTGCGGTAAGGGTCAACAATGTCCCGTCTCGTGCGGTATGCCCACGGTACTGGTAAAATCACTAACGGTAGGAGGAAGCAACTGATGAGAGATATCACTTTGAAAGCGCTCCAGATGGCGCTGGATGCAGGTGCATCCGATGCACGGGTGGTTTTCGAGAGGGGAAACGGCGATATGGTCACAATCCTCAACGGAGAGATAGACCGACTATATCAGGCTGACAGCTCCGCTCTCAATTTCCATATTTTTGCCGAGGGCAGGTACGGCTCATTTTCCACCAATCTGTTTGATGACGCAACGCTGAGGAAGTTTTCCACCGATGCGGTCAAGGCTACACTCCTAATGACCCCCGATGAGTGCAGATCTCTGCCCGACAGAAAAATTTGCTATAATGGAGGCGGACCTAACCTTCTGCAGTATGATCCTTCCATTGAGACACGTCCCTCTTCCGGAGGCGTTATTATTGCACACGAAGTAGCGGCCGAAATGCTCTCCGAGGAGAGGGTTATTTCAGCGGAGAGCGAGTATGGCGACTTTGTAGAGGAGTACTTCATCGCAGACAGTCTGGGGTTTGAGGGATATCAGCGCAGATCCGCCTTTTCAATAGGTGCTACTTGTTCTGTCGCCGGTAAAGGGGACGAAAAGCCCGAGAGAACTTGGTATGAGGATGAGGTATTCTTTGCCAATCTCCGATACCATGGATGTGGAAAAAAAGCTCTGAAATTGGCAATTGAGAGCATTGGTCCGCTTAAAATGCCTTCCGGTTCATATAATATGGTCGTAGACAGGACCATTGCTGCAAATCTGGTCATACCTCTCACCGAAGCCCTCAAGGGCAGTGCCCTCCACACACGAAATTCATTTCTGATGGATAAACTCGGGGAAAAGATTTTTGGGAAAAATGTCTTCCTGAGAGATATGCCGCATACTATCGGCAATGCATACTCCCGTCTCTTCAATATTGAAGGTATAGCGACAAAGGAGCGCGACATCATTTCAGGCGGCACTATTTGTAATTATTTCATTGACAACTATTACAGCCGCAAACTGGCACTTGATGTTACTATCGGTAACCCTTCGGTGGTAATGATGCCTAAAAGCGAGCTTTTGTCAAATAATAAATTATCTTTGTCCGATATTTTGAAGAGAGCGGGCAAAGGTATTTATGTTACGCAGTTTAACGGAGGTAACTGTAATGCCGCAACCGGAGACATCTCCTACGGCATAGAGGGATTTCTGTTCGACAATGGAGAAATAGTCCATCCGGTAAACGAAATGTTAATTTCCGGCAACCTGGTCACCCTGTGGAACAATCTAGTAGCCGTTGCTGATGACCGGCTGGAGAGCCGCAAATGGCAGATACCTTCGCTATGCTTCTCGAACGTAAATTTTAACGGACTTTGATGAAGAAAAAGGAGAAAAAACCCGGTCTGCTTCTTTCGCTCGTCCCGGTAGTTATACTGGTGGTAATACTGGCTGTAGGAGTAGTTATTTTCGGTGAAGATGTTACCAGCGGCCCCTCACAAATTGCGCTTGTAACTGCCGCTATAGTTGCTTGTCTTATTGGAATGCTCTACCTCAAAGTACCATGGGCACGTTTTGGGGATGCGATGGGTGACAATATGAGCAAAACGAGTGAGGCTATTTTCATCCTGCTTATGATTGGGGCACTGACCTCGACCTGGATGCTCTCCGGAGTTGTTCCTACAATGATATATTATGGCCTCAAACTTATCCATCCATCGATATTTTTGCTGGTTACATTTTTGCTATGCTCCATTATTTCCATAATGGCCGGCAGTTCATGGACCACTGTAGGCACTATAGGAGTGGCAATGCTCCATGCCGGCCAGATCGTGGGTATACCCACCGGTTGGCTTGCAGGCGCAATTATCTCCGGTGCATATCTGGGTGACAAGATCTCCCCTCTCTCCGACACAACCAATCTCGCCGCGTCAGTTGCGGGAGTCGACCTCTATAAACATGTAAAATACAATCTGATCACCACCATACCGGCAACAATCATCTGCATTATAATTTACACTCTGGCAGGATTCTTCATAAAGACTTCCTCGAATTTGGATGTGGGAGCACAACTTGCTGCTCTCGAGGAAACATTCAATATTTCCGGATGGCTCCTATTGATTCCCGCAGTGACCATTTACCTGATTTTCAAAAAGGTTCCTCCGGTACTCACACTATTTATCTCGGCTTTTGTAGGTGCGTTGGTTGCTTTTTGGGCACAACCCCAGATAATAGAGCAGATTGTTACCGGAATGAGCAGTTTCAAAGAGTTCTTTTATGCCATCCTCAAGATGATGTCCAGCGAGATATCTATCGAGGCCAGTGACCCTATGATCACCACTCTGGCCTCCACAAGAGGTATGAGCGGCATGGTCAATACAGTCTGGATAATAATCTGTGTGATAATGCTCGGAGGTGCCCTCTCTGCCAGCGGAATGATACAGACCATAACCGAGAGCATGCTTCGTTTCATGCACAACTTGGTGAGCATGGTAACCTCTACAGTATTAACCTGCATTTTCTGCAACATCATACTTGCTGACCAGTATATGGCCATATTGATTCCCGGAAAGATGTTTGGTGATGTGTATAGGAGAAAGGGCTACGCCCCCGAGATGTTGAGCCGCACATTGCAGGACTCCGCCACTGTGAGCTCCGTAATGGTCCCCTGGAATACCTGTGCAGTTGCACAAGCCGGTGTGCTGGGAATTTCCTGCATGGTCTGGTTCCCTTACGCATTCTTCTGCTTTATAACTCCAATAATATCGATTATCATAGTGGCTATGGGATACAAGATACGCCGTCTCCCTGTTGAGAATGGCGAACCTGCAACAATAATATCCGAAGCATAGTACATTTAAAATAATAACTGAAATTCACTATAAAATGAAAATTGAAGACAACAAAGTAGTATCTCTGATCTACAATCTGAAAGTCAATGGTGAGACCAAAGACTCCTGCGACAAGGAAAATCCGCTTGAATTCATAATGGGTATGGGCTATTTGCTCCCTAAATTTGAGGAAAATCTCCTCGGCAAGGGTGTAGGTGACAAATTTGACTTTGTCCTTTCAGCAGCCGAAGGTTATGGCGAACTCAACCCCCAAGCTATCGTTGACCTTCCCAAAAACATATTCGAAGTAGATGGTGTACTCCAGGAAGAGCTTCTCGTGCCGGGCAATTATATCCCCATGATGAACCAAATGGGTGGTGTAATCCCCGGTAAAGTTCTGGAAGTGAGTGAGGAAAGCGTAAAAATGGACTTCAACCACGAACTTGCGGGACAATCACTCCATTTCACAGGAGAGATTACTGCAGTTAGAGAAGCTACCGATGAAGAGCTTACCAACGGACTGCACGGTGAGAGAGCCATGCATAACTGCGAAGGCAACTGCTCCTCTTGCGGAGGGTGCTAAAGTTGGTTATAATCCGCAGCACGTGATATAGGCGCTACATCTATAGGAGCAAAAAGTCCTTCTCTGTAACGATAGAGTCCGGCTATGCCTATCATAGCTGCATTGTCGGTAGTAAATCTTAATTCGGGCAGGAATACATTCCAGCCCCGTTTTTCTCCTTCAAAAGTGACACGCTCTCTGAGATACGAGTTGGCGGAGACTCCGCCACCGAGGGCAATCTCCTTTATTCCGGTCTGTTTTGATGCGAGGATGAGTTTCTTGAGGAGAATATCTATCAGATCTTTCTGGTAAGAGGCGCAGATGTCCTTTTTGTTCTCTTCGAGAAAATCGGGATTCTCGGCAATATTATCCCTGAGGAAATAGAGGAGCGATGTTTTTATGCCGCTGAAACTGTAATCCAGACCGGCAATATTGGGCTTTGCAAAACGAAAGGCAGATGCATTTCCCTCTTTTGCAAGTCGGTCAATAATCGGACCGCCCGGATATCCGAGACCGAGCAATTTTGCACATTTGTCAAATGCCTCTCCAACGGCATCGTCTATAGTGTGACCGAGTATTTCAAAATCGAGATAATCATTGACTTTGACGATCTGTGTATGTCCTCCTGAGACAAGTAGTGAAAGATAGGGAAACTTCGGTTCCCTATGTTCCCTACCCTCAATCCTGATAAAATGAGAAAGTATGTGACCTTGAAGGTGGTTTACTTCAACGAGAGGCTTACCAGTAGCAATGGCAAGTCCTTTGGCAAAGGCAGTCCCCACCAAAAGCGATCCCAAAAGTCCGGGGCCACGGGTAAATGCTATGGCATCCAACTCTTTTACGGTGACACCAGCCTGATCCAGAGCCTGTGAGACTACCGGAAGAATATTCTGTTGGTGGGCACGTGAAGCAAGCTCCGGCACCACACCGCCATACTTTTTGTGGACCTCCTGAGAGGCCATTACGTTGGATAGCAGATATTCTTCCCTCAGCACTGCTGCTGAAGTATCATCACAGGAGGATTCTATCGCAAGGATTGTCACCATATCTTCAATTTGGATTGAAATTTGTACGCAAAATTAGTAAAAATTAGTACTTTTGTTTGATATACTGAAAATTAAAGCACATCAAGACCTGGAAAAAAATAGTCCTTGCGGTGGTCATTCTCACGGCACTTATCCCGACCACCCTCTATATTGCAATACAAATGCCTGCATTCCAGACATTTGTAGGCAATAAGGTTTCTTCTGCGCTTTCCGAAAAAATAAATGGTAACATATCCGTAGGCAAAATCTCATATGCCCTTTTCAACCGTTTGATTGTCAAGAATGTTCTGGTTACCGGCCCTGCAGGCGACACTATTCTTCATGCGAATAAGATTTCCGTCAATCTACAGGCGCGAAGTTTTATTTCAGGTGAGATGAAGGCAGGTAAAGTAGTTGTCGATGGAGGTGAATTCAACATCTTCAAAATAACTCCTGAAGAGAGTAATCTAGCTCTACTTTTTGAAAAAAATGAAGCACAGCATGGGGAAGAATTATCGGAAGCAACGGAAGAGGAGCCTGACATGAGACCGGAAGAGTGGCCTAAATCGGTAAACATTGACAAAATAGAGATACGAGACTTCACATTCAGAGCACTTGACACATTCGACATCACCACCTATGCCGACCCCAGAACCATTGACTGGCGCAATATAGTTCTAAATGATATCAATCTCTCCGCACGTAATCTCCATATAGAAGAAGATGTGACATTAGAGCTGGACAATCTTTCCTTCAAAGAGGGCAACGGACTAAATATAAACACATTTAGCGGAAATATACGTCTCGGTGACGTACTGGAATACAACGGACTTGACACAATTACCCGTAAGGAGATATACATTGACGATATGCTCTATGACGACGGGTATTCCAGACTTGTGACGGAGTATTACTCGATGACATTTGACGATTTCAGTGACTTTTCGGATTATGTGAGGAAGGTTTATATGGGTCTGGATCTCAAAGAAGGATCATTTCTGGATTTCCAATCCCTGAGAAGTTACACAGATGCTCTTTCATATTTTACTTTAAAATTCTATCTGTCCGGTGAAACTAAAGGCACTGTGAGTAATCTGGTCACCCGTTCGCTGAAAGTTCAATCCAAAACAAAACAAACTTTGCTTGATTTCTCAGCTCACCTCTCCGGTCTGCCTAAAGCCGGCGAGACAATGGCCAGTTTTGATGTTAAGAGATGCTACACCACCACCGCCGAGATAGCCGATATAGTGGAGTCGGTAACCGACACCCCTATTGATAAAAAAGCAATCAGCTCTTTCGCACGAGGTGAAAGGATCCATTTTGACGGAAGCCTGAACGGCTTCTTCGAAGACTTTGTGGCATTCGGTGAACTCGGATCCGAGGATCTGGGAAATTTCAAGGTTGACATCATATGCCGCAATGAAAGAGGAGCCGGATATGAACTTATCGGATTTATTAAGAGCAGGGCATTCGACCTCGGGCGTCTGATGGACAACTCCCTTTTGGGGGATTTTACCTGCGATGCCACTGTTTCAGCAGTATTAGGTAAGGAATCGAGCATAGATATCGAGAATATCAGTATCAGCGAACTCGGATTCAACAATTACAACTACAGCAACATACTGGCAACGGGAAGGCTCGCCAATAATGAATTTGATGGACGCGTCATATGCAGCGACCCAAATCTTAACTTTATGTTTCATGGAGTCTTCGCCCTTGCAGGCAAGAGCAGTAATTCTCTCTACAAATTTAATCTGGCACTGGGTCATGCAGACCTTCACGCACTCAATTTCGACAAGAGGGAAATTTCCAGAATCAAACTCCTTGCCGATGCCGACTTCACCAAAACCAAATCCGGAGATTTATTCGGAGATATCCTTATCAAGAATTTCATCTGCTCTCTGGGGAACGACCACTATGATGTAGGCAACATCAACCTGCGCTCAACTTCATACAAGAACGACTATAAACTACAGCTCAAATCCTCGTTTGCCAGAGCCGATTACGCAGGCACTGCCCCGATCTCCTCATTTGTATCAGACCTGCTTAAACTTACGGCCGAGCACCATTTAAGCCACTTATTTGAGACAAAGGAGAAGGCAGAGGGGCTTCCTGACATAAATGAAAATTACAGCTTCAATCTGCAGACTTTTGATATGAGACCGGTCTGCAGTTTCCTCATGCCCGGCCTCTATGTGGAAGATCGTACCAACATAAATGTCAGGATGACAAGTGACGACAAGCTGAAAATCAATATAAATTCCCCTCTGCTGGCATACAAACACAATTACATAAGAGATATTGACCTGACTGTAGATAACCGTGACAGCATGATCACCACCATCATCAGATCCGGAATGCTGCAATCCGGCAACGTCAAAGGTTATGATGCAATCATTAAAGCTCTGGTAAAAGATAACGCCATAGGACTTAATCTCGGATTTGACAACGGAGAAAAGGCGGCCACATACGCTGACCTCAATGCCAGAGTATCATTCCCTGAGCCAAAGGAGAATGGATTGAATATTATTGCCGACTTTTATCCATCCAATATCGTTATTAATGGAGAAAACTGGTCCCTAAACCCCTCTTCAATAGGCTACAGAGAGAAAGATCTATCGGTAACTGGCTTCGGACTCTCCAATGGAGATCAGACTATCCGTTTTGACGGCCGACTCTCGGCAAGCACCGAAGATACACTTCTGGTGACTTTGAACCGTTTTGATGCATCCGTGGCCAATCCCCTTCTCGATATACCGCTTGACATAAAGGGTTTTCTGACCGGTAAGGCCGAGTTTTTCAGCCTCTTTTCTGACAACAAAGGCATATTGCTTAATATTGAGGGAGAAAAAATGTCAATAGCCGGAGATCAAATCGGGGACCTTGGTATCCACACCAAATGGAATGAAACCGCTAAATCTTTTGATTTTCTGGTCAACAACACAAAAAATGAATTCACACCCCTACATCTTGCAGGATCTTATTATCCAAACAAAAAGAGCATCGATGGAAACATGTCATTGGACAAATTCTCCCTTGTATGTCTAAACCCTATAGTCGAAGGACTCTTATCCGATGTCAGCGGGCACATTTCTGCAGATATTGACATATCAGGGACACTGGACAAACCGGTTCTAAAAAGTACCAACGGGCATTTTGAAGATTTTAACTTCATACTGGACTACACAAAGGTACCATATACGGTAAATGGCCCTTTCAGCATCAGCGAAAATGGAGTAGTGTTTGAGAACGCGATTGTTACTGACAGATTTGGTCATGAAGGAACCCTTACAGGAGGATTGCAATATGACCATTTCAAAGACATGCGTCTTAACGCCAGACTGAATGCCGAGCATCTACACGGACTCAATACCACGGCTGCAGACAACGATTCATACTACGGAAGAGCATTTGCCACCGGTACAGTCCGTTTAAGCGGACCATTCAGAAAACTCCTGCTGGATATGAATATCACCACCGGGCGGAACTCTACCATACATATCCCGCTAGGTTCCTCATCAAGCAGCCATACCTCATTGCTCACCTTTGTGGACAACACTACTGTCAAGTCCATCTCAGCCTATGACTCGCTACAGGTGATGAACACCATAGCTGAAAAGAGAGGCGGTTACGAATTTGCTGTAAGAATGCGTGTCAATGCCACTCCTGATGCCGAAGTCCATCTCGAAATCAATAAAGCCCTGGGCGATGTCCTCAAGACTCGCGGATCCGGACAGTTGGTTATTAATGCCGCCACAGATTTGTTTGACATAAAAGGGAACTACAATATCGATGAAGGCAGCTACAAGTTCGTGATGTTGGGACTCGCTTCCCGTGACTTCATTATCAATCCGGGTGGCACTATCAATTTCACCGGAGATGTAATGAAATCTGACCTCAACCTTGAGGCTATATACCGTACAAAAGCCTCCATAGGCACTCTGATAGCCGATACCACCTCTATAAGTACCAGGCGCACAGTGGACTGTGGCATAGGCATCACCGGAAAACTCGCCAATCCCGAACTCAATTTCTCCATTGATATTCCAGATCTGGACCCCACCATCAAAGGGCGTGTGGAAAGTGCACTGAGTACCGAAGATAAACGTCTCAAACAGTTACTTACTCTGCTCCTCTCAGGCAGTTTCGTTCCCGACGAACAGTCAGGCATTGTCAACAACACCACCGTGCTTTACTCCAATGCCTCCGAGATTATGGCCAACCAGCTCAATAATGTATTCCGCCAACTCAACATTCCTCTCGACCTTGGATTCAATTACCAACCCGGAGAGAAGGGACGCGACATATTTGATGTGGCAGTCTCGACTCAGTTGTTCAACAACCGTGTCAGTATAAACGGAAATATAGGAAACAGGCAATATATGACCTCCAACCAGAGTGACCTGGTGGGTGACGTCGATGTGGAAATCAAAATCGATCGTACCGGCAGGGTTCGCCTCACTCTATTTTCTCATTCAGCAGACCAGTACAGTAATTACCTCGACCAGTTACAGCGCAACGGAATAGGTGTATCTTACCAGGAAGAATTTGATGACTTCAGAGAACTTTTCAGAAAGATCTTCTGGAGTAAAAGACGCCGCGATGAGTACGCCGCTCAGCAAGCGAGAGTGCTAGAGATACGTCAAAAAGACCCCCTGCAACGAATACAGGAACAAAAATCAAAGCAGACGCAAGAAACCACCATCAGGTGACACCTTAAGTACTGCTTCTCTTCCCAACACAAGCGAATAATTGGGCTGCTCGTGACCGCACGGAAATCCGAAAAGCACCGGACAATCGAGACGATCGGTATGTTCCTTTATGAGGGTATATACATCTTTTTCCCACTTATCGCTATCCGCCGTATCGGTAAACTGGCCGATAATCACACCTTTGAGACGATCCAGCATACCTGCACAACGCATAGTGAGCAACATTCTATCTACCGTATGCATCTTCTCGTCAATATCCTCAATAAACAGAATGGAGTCCTCTTCGAAGAGATTCTGGATAGGAGTACCTATGGTGCTGGCAAAAAGGCATAGATTGCCTCCAACCAACCTGCCCCTGCATTTCCCTAATTTACTGAATGGATGTGGAGCTGTATCGTAGTGCATATCGGCACCGAAAAGTGCATCATGGAGTGAATCGAAGGTCTGCGGTAACGCATCTCCAAAGGTACTGGGCATTGCTCCGAGTATTGACTCAATTCCCAGTGAGCGAAGTGCGTTATGGAAGATGGTGATGTCACTGAATCCAACCAGCCATTTCGGGTGTTCCCTGAAGAGGTTGAGATCCAGGTGACTGAGAGTGCGCATCGAGCCATAGCCGCCGCGGTAGGAGATTATCGCCTTGATCTCATCGTCTAGGAGCATTTCGCGGATATCTTCGGCACGAAGAGCGTCATCTCCTGCAAAGTCACCGGGGAGTGAGTTATATAGGTATTTTCCCTTTTTGACCTTGAGCCCCCAGGAATTAAATATGGATATCCATTTCTCTTCGTATTCGGGTGTGAGTTGAGATTTTGATATGGCTGAAGCCATCGTTACAACTCCTATAGTATCACCCTGTTTAAGATATGAGGGTCTGATAAATTGTCGCATCTGACGTACGGATTACTGTTTGCTATCGCGTTTGCGCTTGGGATATGCAATACGCGCGTGATAAGTCTGTTTTATCTGCCGTTTAAAGCACTCCTTGACTATATTTATTTCTTTGAGTGAGATGTCTGCACGGACAAGCTGTTGGTCTGAAAGCCGTGAACCGAGAATCTCCTCAACCAGTTCTGAGATACTTTCATCGGTATATTTCTTGAGTGAACGCGAGGCGGCCTCTACAGCATCCGCCATCATCACCACTACCTGTTCCTTGGTAGTAGGAAGCATTCCTCTATATGTAAAAGGTGCGGTGTTCTTGGGATCACCTCCGTTGTTGCAATAAACATTATAAAAATAGAGAGTCATCGATTGTCCGTGATGCGAGCGTATGAAGTCTTTTATCACATCCGGAAGATGGAATTTGCGGGCAAGCGCAAGTCCATCATCAACGTGACGAATAATATCTGCAGCACTCTCTTCAGGTGTAAGTCCTTTATGGTAATTATCTTGTCCGCTTCCGGGATTGACATTTTCAATGAAGCAAGCAGGATTTTCAATTTTTCCCACATCATGGTACATTGCACCGGCTCTTGCCAACATGGCATTGGCACCAATTTCCCGCGCAGCATTTTCAGCCATATTTGCCACCATCAGAGAGTGCTGAAAAGTACCTGGTGCGCGGTGCGATAGTTCCTGAAGCAGAGGATTGCTGCTATCGGTAAGGTCAAAGAGACGGGAGTATGAGGTAAATGAAAATATCCTTTCAAAGAGGAGTACAAAGGGATTGAGAACAACGCATAACACCGCATTGATAGCAATGAATGTCACAGTATAACTCTTCCAGATCATCGCTGCATCATCCGTCAATAGACGGAATGAGAGCAACAGAGCCACCATTCCCACAAAGATGAAGACCGCATTGAGAAACAACTTCCATCCTCTGTTGAAATGGGCATAAGTAAGCAGTCCGATACTGCCGGCCACCAGATTTATGCCAAACAGTTCTATACCATTCTCTGCGATTAGCAAAAGAGGCAAAAGCGATATTACATAGACGGGAAAGATAAGTTCATTCCTAAAAAAGGAGGCAGCAATGAGGACCAGCGCCGCAAAAGGCACCAGATAAATGAGATTGGCTCCAAGACGGTGGACCAAAGCCGTAGCTGCAAAGGAGAAAAATACCATCAACAGGATAAACAACAGGTGACTGGTGCGTCTCAGCACCTCCTTTGCAGTGAAGAAAATAGCCAAAAAGAGAAGTGCAACCAATATGAGCACAGTCAATATATGACTGACGATGAGCCATCCGCGCGAAGAGCTGTAACCAAAACTTCTGTTGTACTCAGCCTTGTAGGAATCGAGAATCTGTTCGATCTCAGCCGAGACTATCTCCCCCTTGGAGACAATCAGCTGACCGGAGTAAATAATACCCTTGGTGGGCGAAATGTAATTGACTGCATCGCGGTGTAAAAGCGCAGTAACATCCTCATCGTACTCGAGGTTTGGCACAATCCAGGAGGGAATATTAAGTAATGTTATAAGCGAATCGGTGGCCAGCTTGGGAAAAGTATAGCGCAGGTCAGCCTGTAGCAGACCGGCGGCCCGCTTTTGATCATAAACCTCCAGAGCAGGCATATCCGTCACCCTTCCGTTCCTGTTGACGAATATCACCTTATCCGATATATCATCTTCAAAAGTGGAGACTATTCCACCGTAATAAGCATCGGTAAGAAACTCGGATACATGGCGTGAAATATCCTTCGGAATAGAGTTATCAATAGAAAACCTTATAAAACCATCGATCATCCTTTCGCCTGTCTCATCATTGAAGTTGTAATATTCGACTATACGCGAAGTCTTCTGCTCGATTTCAACAAGCATTTCAGCCTCAGTCTTCAAAATAGGGAAATCAATCGGAGCAATAAGTGTCTCATAAATCCAGGCTTGCCCACGTGCGTATTCATATTTGAATTTTCCTTCAACGGGATAGAGCAGGATCATCAGTAGAGCCAAAACGCCAAACCAGATTAGTGATCGGTAGTTTTTGAGGTTTCTTGTTGTTTCCATAAATTATTTTATAATTTTGTAAAGGTAAGAAAAAAAAATGCTACAATGAAAAAACTAATTCTGGCTACAGCCCTCCTTCTGGCCACATTTACAATGAAAGCGCAGGAACTTATCATCATCAGTTCCGACCTTCTCAAATGTGACGATTCCATCCTGGTATTCACCCCGGGACACTCTAGATACTGCAATAAATCGGATGACAATACCACTGAAGCCATACCCACACTCTTTCTGCTTCATGGCTGGTCGGGATGCTACCGCAATTGGGCAGACAAGTCCGACCTTCAGCAGGTCAGCGACCGTTTCGGGTTCAGGATCATCTGTCCGGATGGATTTTACAACAGTTGGTATGCAAACAACGTGGATAAAAACAAAATGCAATGGAGGAGTTTTTTTGATCGGGAACTCTATCCGCAAATGGTGGAGAAATACAATCTCGATCCCGAAAAGACATTCATTACGGGCCTTTCAATGGGCGGTCTCGGGGCCATCAACATTTTTCTTGACGATATTTCCAGATTCAGGTCAGCCGGCTCAATGAGTGGTGTGCTTGACATCTATCATACCTCACCCAATCTGCTCGACAAGGAACTTAGCCAAATTCTCGGCCCTTATACGCCTGAGAACCCGCTCTACGACGCCAACAATCCAATAAACAACCTCGACAAAGTGGCAGGATCAGGCAAACTGATGGTAATATCCTGCGGATATGAAGATTATTATGTAAAATCCACCCTGGACTTTTCAGCAAAATGTCGCGAAATGAAGATTCCCCACATAATGCTTCTATCACCGGGACGCCACTCCTGGATCTACTGGGACTACGCCCTTGTAGAACATCTGGAGTTTTTTAAGAAAATATTGGATGGAGCGAATCTGGGATTCTGAGGTGCGAGATACGGGGTACATGTTGCGAGGTTAGTAAACTCAGCACTTCCTCTCAACCCGTAACACATAACACGCAGCCGAACCACCCCATACCCCGGCAACACGTAACTCGCAACCCGAACCACCCCGTAACCCGCAACGCGTAACTCGCAACACTACTCACTCCCCACTACACACTACACACTCGGAACTCAGAACTACTTAATACTTAATAGACATGTCTCTAATCTCCTCTGCATCATAAACACCCTTGTCGAGCTTCACCTTGATCTCGGCGAATGCATTGAGAGTATATTCCACATCCTCGAGTGAATGAACTGCAGTAGGAATGATACGATACATTATGATACCTTGGGGCACCACGGGATATGTAACTGTAGAACAGAAAATTTTGTAATTTTTTCTAAGATCAATCACGATGTTTGTAGCCTGTGCTAAGTTGCCATCCATAAACACAGGGGTAACACATGCCTCCGCTTCACCGATATTGAAACCTCTTTTACGGAGACCTTCTTGAAGTGCCCTTGTAACAACCCAGAGTTTTTCACGAAGACGTGCACCCTCTTTACCACGTATGATTTCGAGACGTTTGAGAGCACCCTCTACGATAGGCATGGGAAGTGACTTTGCATAAATCTGTGAACGGAGATTATACCTGAGATAATTGATGATGGCTCTGGGACCGGCAACGAACCCGCCGATGGTAGCCATTGATTTTGCGTATGTACCTATGTATAGGTCAATTTCATCCATCACACCGAAATGCTCGGACGTTCCACGGCCTTCCTTACCCATAACTCCGAAACCATGTGCATCATCGATAAGAATGCGGAAATTGTACTTCTTTTTGAGATCCACGATATCTTTAAGAATACCGAGAGCTCCGGTCATACCGTAAACACCCTCAGTAAGGAGGAGAACTCCTCCCCCTTTGGCCTTAGCCTCAGCGCAAGCTCTTTTAATGATCCTCTCGCAATCGGCAATATCATTGTGACGGTATTTATACTTGGTGCCGAGATGGAGGCGAATTCCATCAAGAAGACATGCATGACATTCGTTGTCATATACTACCACGTCATGCCGGCAAAGAAGCGCATCAATGGTAGATACAATGCCCTGGTAACCGAAATTGAAAAGGAAACAATCTTCTTTTTTCTCGAAATCGGCAAGCTCCCTTTCGAGTCTTTCGTGGAGAGCGGTATGTCCGGTAAGCATTCTGGAGCCCATAGGATAAGCCATACCCCATTTTGCGGCTCCTTCTGCATCTGCTTTGCGTATCTCAGGATGATTGGCAAGACCAAGATAGTTGTTTATACTCCAACATAGGACTTCTTCGCCCTGGAAAAACATCCTGGGACCAATTTCACCCTCAAGTTTGGGAAACATAAAGTAACCGAAAGCTTTATCACGATATTGGCCCAAAGGACCGCCTGAGTCTTTGCTTAATCTTTCAAAAATGTCCATGGTAAAAAATATTTAGGTTTTAGTAATTATTATGCGTCAATATTGGCGTAACGAGCATTCTGCTCGATAAATTCCCTGCGTGGAGGTACGTCGTCGCCCATAAGCATCGTAAAGACGCGGTCTGCTTCAACGGCATTTTCAATGTGGATCTGACGTAGAACACGCTTTGAAGGATCCATCGTGGTATCCCATAGCTGTTCGGCATCCATCTCTCCCAGACCTTTGTAGCGCTGTACCCTGACACTGCCGGGATTGCCCTTGCCCATACGCTCTACAGCCTCGGAGCGCTCTTCATCTGTCCAACAATAGTGCTCTTCCTTGCCTCTCTTCACCAGATAAAGGGGAGGAGTTGCGATGTAGACATGTCCGTTGGTGATAAGGTCGGGCATATAGCGGAAGAAGAATGTCAAAATTAGGGTTGTAATGTGACTTCCGTCTACGTCGGCATCCGTCATGATCACCACTTTGTGATATCTGAGTTTGGAAAGATTGAGGGCTTTCGGATCCTCCTCGGTACCTATTGTAACTCCAAGTGCAGTGTAGATGTTGCGAATCTCCTCACTTTCGAAAACACGATGTTCCATCGCCTTCTCAACATTGAGTATTTTTCCTCTCAAGGGAAGAATAGCCTGAAACATCCTGTCCCTGCCCTGCTTTGCGGTACCCCCTGCCGAATCTCCCTCCACGAGGAAAATTTCGCACTTTTCAGGGTCTCTGTCAGAACAGTCTGCCAGTTTACCCGGCATACCCGAACCGGCCATCACTGTTTTGCGCTGCACCAGTTCGCGCGCCTTGCGGGCAGCGTGGCGCGCTGTCGCAGCCATAATCACCTTTTCAACGATAACCTTGGCATCACGTGGATTTTCCTCGAGGTAGTTTTCAAGAGCCTGGCTGGTAGCCTGGGATACTGCTCCCATCACCTCGCTGTTACCGAGTTTGGTCTTGGTCTGGCCTTCAAACTGAGGTTCGGCAACCTTGACCGAGATCACCGCGGTAAGTCCCTCTCTGAAATCGGAAGGATCGAGGTCAAATTTGAGTTTTGTGAGGAAACCATTCTTTTCAGCATAGCTCTTGAGAGTGGTAGTCAAACCGCGGCGAAAGCCGGTGAGGTGCGTACCTCCCTCTATTGTATTGATATTGTTGACATAGGCATAGATGTTCTCCTTGAAATCGGTATTATACTGCATTGCAATTTCAATTGGAATAATCTTGTCTGTCTCCAGATATATGGGATTTTCCGTAAGCTTATCACGCGACCCGTCCAGATAAGCAACAAACTCCAAAAGCCCCTCCTGAGAGTAGAAGACATCCTGCCTTGCGGGAGCCTCAACTTCGTTGCCATGATCATCTATAACCATTTCGGCAGCTCTGTCATCTCTGAGAGTAAGTCTCACGCCTTTGTTCAAAAATGCGAGTTCCCTCAGTCGGCGTGCCAGAGTATCATAATCGTATACGGTAGAGAGAGTAAAAATCGTATCATCGGGTTTGAAGGTGATGATGGTACCTGTTTTTGTAGTCTCTCCTACCACTCTCACATCGTAGAGCGGCTTGCCTTGCGAATATTCCTGTTTGAAAATTTTGCCTTCGCGATGAATCTCGGCAGTCAGATGTGATGAAAGCGCATTCACACAAGATACGCCCACACCATGGAGACCTCCTGAGACTTTGTAGCTGTCTTTGCTGAATTTTCCTCCGGCATGAAGTACTGTAAGTACCACCTCGAGAGCCGAACGACCCTCTTTTTCGTGAGTGTCAGTAGGAATACCACGGCCGTTATCCGAGACCGTTATGGAATTGTCAGGGTTTATCACTACGGCTATCTCGCTACAAAAGCCTGCGAGGGCCTCATCGATAGAGTTGTCTACCACTTCATAAACCAGATGGTGCAAACCACGTGCGGCTATGTCACCGATATACATAGAAGGGCGCTTACGCACCGCTTCAAGTCCTTCCAGCACCTGAATACTATCTGCGGAATAATGATTCTCCGCTTCAATAATCTCGTTTTCAATCATTATTTTCTTGTTTCTAATAAAGAAACAAAGGTACGAAAAAAAAAGGAAAATCCTTAAAATTTCACATAGATTCCACCACCGAAATTACGTGGTAAGGAATTGTGCATCGGCATATAACGATTGTCTCTGTTGAGTAGATTTCCTCCTTTCAGAAAAACGCCGAAATAACGGTTGATGGAGAAATCCAGAGTGACACCCAGATCGACTATGGAAGGAATCGTGTAGGTACCAAAAGAGTCGCCTGACACCGCACTTGCATACTTGCAATCCACTTTCGCATTGATACGGTTACGCCAGTTCCAGACAAAAAAGAAATTGGTAGTTATAGTAGGCAGCTGAGTGATTTCGGGGCGCTCTCCGCTAAAGTAAAGATTGTACCTGAATTCGGCTCCGGTGATGATCGATCCTGATTTCCAAAGTGCGTCCGCACCAAATGAAAGACGGCCGAAATCCCGGTATGTGGCAATGACGTTAAAGGGTTCGGGGTCTGACATTACCGGCTCAAAAAGGAGCTTGTCACGAAATAGTGTGTAGGATGTCATCAGATTGAAAGCCATCCTGCCCTTGATGACGGATTCGAGTGAAAGTGTTGCATCCACAGGCCTTGATCCGAATCGCAGATCAGTACGGGGAGAAATCAGCGGCATATTACGCGCCATCCCGAGGAATGAATTGAGTTCATGACCCCCGCCCACGACGGTGTGTATCCATAAAGACTGTTCTGCAAGTTCAAATCTTGCATCAATAACGGGAAAAATGGAACTGGCCGTTGAAGAATGATTATCGCCATCTTCATTGCGGCTCTCTTGTGATTTATGGATACTGAAACGGTTACCGAATTTAGCCCCGAATTTGGCCAGAAATCGTCCCTTGTTGTATTCGTAAATTGGAGAAATCTCCAGGATTCCGGCTGTATGATCACGAAGACCTCCATACATAGAAAAAGACATGTCAAAGTCGATATAAATTCGGTGCACATCGAATGTCGTACCCACCATCGCTCCCAGGGCCAAATTGTTTTCTTTCAAGGTATCCGTCATGGACTTGAAACCGGTGATGTAAGCGGCATTGATATCGTAATAAACACTGTTATCAGAACCGTCGGCCGACTTGACATTCATTGCAAAATCCGCCATACGAATATCGTGCATGATTTTAATCGCATCACGACTACCGCTATAATTGGACAATAAGGCTCCGGCATCGAATGAAACCTCTCCCTCTTTCCAGGCATATTTCAGATTGGCCCCAAAATCGTTGCGCATCTTGCGCACATCCAGCGCATACTCGCCGACCGCCGATGGTATCTCTCCCCAATAAGAGTCGTGGTCAGCGTAAATGCCGGCATAAAACCCCTTTTTTGTAACTGCCTGGAGATAGAGTTCAGCGGAAGGTTTAAGGGGAAACTGAGCTCCTACCTTGAGATATGAGAATGGATGACGAACATCCCTGGCCGGTTTGATAGCAGCCGACTCGTATGGCGAGAATTCATAGAGGTCGCTGTAAGGCCTGTTGAATATGGAGTAGTCAAAACTGATATTGAAACTGCGCAGAGAGTCAGCGACATTCTTGGGTATTTCGGGCTTGTGGATTTCTCCCAGTTTGACATCAAACTCCCTGCTGACCTCGACTGTAGGGTCGATGGTCTGCCCGAAAAGTCTGACAGGCATCAGAATTACAAGAATCAATATGAATATCGTTTTCTTCATCTTCATCTCTATTTCAGTTTATCAAGACGCATTTTTACCTGTTCCTTCACATCATCTGCATCTCCGGTAGGCTGGTATCCCTCGAGTACGCTTTCATAGGTTGCCCTGGCCTGTTCCACATCTCCCCTATCCGCAAATGAGTCACCCAGTATAATGAATGCTTTTGCAAGCCAGTAAATCTGGGAAGTTTCGGAGTCGGAAAAATCATACACACGATTCTCAACCGCAAGGAAATCACCCGCTCCGTAAGCATCAGTAATCAGCAGATAAGTAGCTTCCGCCCCATAATTGTCGTGAGGATTGCGGGAAAGAGAATTGAGAATAGGCTTGGCCTCTTCTCTGTTATCAAGATATAGAAGGCTTTTGGCAGTAATATATTCCGCCTCACGTCGCATCTCATCGGGAAGTTCGGAAACTCCGATCACTCTTTTTGCGTCTGCAACGGCCTCTTCATACTGCTTATTATTGTAATATGAGCGCATACGACCGAAATAGCCGGTATTTTTCATATTTTCAGTGCTTGCAATGTAAATGAGGGATTCGTATGCGGTCACAGCCGTCGGGTAATGCTCGAGTTCATATGAAATATCTGCATAATTGAGAGTGGCAGCCTCGGCAAAGGGGCCTTCACCCAGTTTTATAACCTTGAAATAAGCATCTGATGCAGCCTCTTTGCGCCCTTTGGCCTTAAGAGACTCGGCCAGATAATAATATGCCTGTGCCGTTTTGGAACCTGAAGGATAGTTTTTCACAAATGACTGCAGAGATGTGATGGCTGAGTTATAATTGCCGGAAAGATAGCGGTGCTCGGCCGCATTGAAGAGCATCAGTTCCTTTTCATCGGCACTCTTGATGTCCGACATTCCTAAAGTCTCGAGGTATGCGAAATACTCTTCAGGCTTATTGATAGTCTGATAGACACTTTCCATACCCGATATGGCATTTGGTACCTCGGGAGATAGCGGCATGCCTTCGATGATGTTCTTATAATATTCTATAGCTTTAGTGTATTTCCCATTATTGGCGTTGATCATCGCCAGCTCAAGCATCGATTTTGTGAAGAAAATACTATCCGCATCATGTCCTATAAGGGTGTGGAAGCAATCTGCCGCATCATCATCAGCCCCGCGCTGCACTAAAGTGCGTCCCAGTTCGAATAGGCACTGAGAATAGAGTTCCGCGTTGCGGTTGATTTTAAGCGCCTGTCTTAATATGGATATTTTTCTGGTGTCATTGCCCAGGAGGCCGTAAGATACAGCGCCCTGATATGCCGGATATAGGTCGCTGGAGGTGGGATATCTGTTGAAGACCCGTTCATAAGTGGCAGCTGCATCGGTATAGTTGTTCTGCATGAAGTAGGAGTCGGCCAGGCGAATCCTTGCATCCCTTTCAAACTGCTTGCGGCCACTCATTCCGAGGTACTCGGAAAACCATTGCTGCGCACTTGCAAATTTACCCCACATGAAATAACTGTACGCAAGGTTGTATACTGCAGTCCGGTATTGCTCCGAATCTAGGAAATGGGGATTTTCCATCAGGCGGAGATTGATGTCGGTAGCTTGACGGTATTTTCCATTGCGGAAATGAGACTCTGCAAGCCAGTAATTGGCAAGCGCCTCAAGGCGAGGATCATGGCGTCCGTTCTCTATAGAGAGTTCCAGCATCGGAACTGCCGATCTGTATCCCCTGTTTTCAATAAGTTGCATCGCCCTGAAGAATGCCGCTTTCTGGAGATTGGCCGAGGATTCATCTGAAAGTTCCCGAATCTTCGTAAGGGCTGTCACTGCCGAGTTATAATCATTGCTCAGCAAGAAAGCTGCTGCAATGTAATTGTTTATGATATCATCTTTTCCACTCTCAGGATAAAGCTCCATATAATTTTCGAAACCGGAGATATCGCCGTTTACATCAAAAGAGAGTTTGGCATGATTGAAAAGAGCATCTTCTTTGATGACACTGTCAAAATCGGATTCAGAGGCCGCTTTGAAGGCTTCCATCGCAGCAATTTTATTGTGCAGGCGGAGAGAACTGTTGGCGCTGTAATAGTAAGCGCTCTGACCAAGTGCATCTTCATTTCCGACAACATTGCTGAAGGACTCTATGGCCTGCTTGAATGACTGAAGGGTGTAGGAAAGAAGACCGGAGTAATAATGGTCCTTTCGGGTAAGGTTGCCTCCGGATGTGGAGAACATATCGAAATACTGGGCAGCAAGTGTCGGCTGTCCCATAGAAAAATAGGCCTCTGAGACTATTCTGGCCAGATTGACCTGCAAATCGCGATCAAGCGTGCTGAATATGGCAGGACCACGGTCAATTACATAACGGTAATTACCGAGCATAAACTCAGATTCTACTGTATAATAGGAAGCCAGTACCGAAAACCGGGGATCTTTCTCCGCTTTGCGGAAAAGAGGCAGAGCCGAAGCAAAATCCTTTTCCAGATAGCGCACGTAACCCAGATAATACTGACTTGGCACGGAGAAAGGACTGAAATCGCCCTCGATAATGGCAGTAAGTCTCCGTGCAGCCACATCGGTGTCGCCTGCCCTTATATAACAATATGCGCTTTTGAAATCATATTCAATCTGTTCCTCTGCATAGAGGAAGGGCTTTTTTATGGAATCATAGATGACAAGTGCAGCGGCATACTCCTCTCTGTCGAAAAGACGCGATGCGAGTGCAAACTTGACCATCTGAAGCTCCGGAGCATTGGGATATCTATCCTCGAAATTCTTGACCAGACCGGCAATGTTGGACCTATCAAGACGGATGGCGCACATTGTCTTATAGGCCTCCACCTGAATTGCAAAAATGGAGATATCGCTGTCCGGATCAGGCGTGACAAGGTTTAACATCTGCTCTGCCGAATAGAAGGCTCCCTTTCTGTAAAGGTCAAGCGCCGACTCAAGACGGCCGACACGATGCTCCTGTGCCATGACTTGCCCTGACAGCATCAGAGCAAAATAAGCAAGAACCAATATGAGGCTTTTCCTTTTCATCAATAAAAAACTCACATAAAAACGCATATATCAGGTGGAGCGTTTAGCTGCAAGGCATTACAACAAACCGACTCCTGCCTAAAATAGGAAAAACAAAAATACAAAAAAAATCTCATTTACAGCAGTTCGGTGATAAAGGGCTCAATCAGAATACAAATCCATAACCGAGGCTGATGTTTAAATTTCTGCCTGCGGTTGATGTTTCGTACAACTTTCTGTCGTGCACAGTTTGATCTCTCTGAACTTCCAGTTCAGCAAAGGATTTTTGTATTGGTTGCTGGAAGTTTATATCCAGAAACAGTGCACCGCTGTCGGAAATAAGATACCGGGTTGATAAACCAACATTTAAGAATATGGATGATGCATGCTGTCTATATGAGACATTATATCTGACACCATCTTCCTTTACACTTTTCGAAGATTCTTTATCGAACAAATATGTCATATATCCAATCCCTACCCCGGGATGTATGCTCCATTTATTTTGCTCAAATCGATAGATGATTCCAATATCAAAAGCCGGATATATTTTCGTAACCATTGGGATACTTACATCTACTAACTTTTTGATTATATCTATTACAATATCAGCAATACCGGAAGGATTGTACTCCGACTTTTCGGTTGAATAGAGATTAGCATGAAACCTGGCATATCCTCCAAACTTCTCTGCAAACAGATAGGTGAACCTAAATCCGGCTAAAGGAACAATCTTGGGCTTGGATTCGAATAACTTGGATCCCGGAGGTGAGCCGGGACTGATTAGGTCAAAATTTGCTCCTGCCATCAGATCGAGTAGGAATTTTGAGTTCTGACTATTTAAGTGAGAATTCCCCGAGTTCAGTTGTTGACCATAGGAAAACAAACTAAAAAAGAGAAATATAAAGATCACGCAGTAATGTCTAATCATGAGTATGTGTTATACAGTATTTAGTTGTAGTATGGAACTCAGAACTAGCTACTAGATAACTTACTCAGAACTCCATACTTTGGACTCGAAACTAATTCAATTGTCCCATCATTTCCAAATGGCATTGCAACAGTTCGCCGGTTGACTCGTCGCGTAGGTGCAAACCGTTTCCTTCACAGTATTTATAAGCTTTACAAGTGGCGCATTTCCCTGTTTTGGTCCAGGAACGGTCACGCATTATCTGATATTTGGTATTCCAGACTGTCCAGAAGTCATCTTTGTAGATATTCCCCTGAATGTAATCACCACGCAAGCTGGGACATGCGCTAATATCGCCGTTTGCCAACACCGAACCGATGTGAATGCCGGCCTGACAAAAGAAAGGTGCGTCGCGCACTTGCATTTCATAATCTGCCAAATAGCCCTCACAGCCATATGAAGCGCGAATTATCCCCTCTTTACGGGTCTGTTTAATGAAGTCCAGCATCTGCACAAACTCATCTACGGATAGTCTGAGTAGCGGGTTATCTTTTGCTCTTCCTTTAGGGAAAACGGTAAAAAGCCGCCAGTGAGTAACGCCCAGCGAAATAAGCAACTCCTTGAGCTTATGCAGGTCCAGCAATGATTTTTTATTGACACAAGTAACCACGTCATAAACCAAATCGGGAGTGGAGGCTACTCGCCGTATAGCATCTACTGCACGCTTCCAGGAGCCTTTTTTGCCGCGGAACCACTCGTGTGACTCTGCCGTATATCCATCCAGACTCACGGTGACCGAGCGCAATCCGGCACGAAGTAATCCGTCAAGTCGTTCTTGCGAAAGTCCCCATCCGTTGGTTACAAATCCCCAGGGATATCCCATGTCGTACATGGCTCTTCCGCACTCTTCCAAATCTTTTCGCATCAATGGTTCGCCACCGGTAAGCACAATCATGGTCTTATTGGGGTTAACATGCGGACGAATATCCGAGAGCACTTTCAAAAAGTCCTCTTTTGGCATATCGGGCGTAACTGATTCTCTTGTGCAATCACTTCCGCAATGGATACAGTTGAAATTGCAACGCAAAGTGCATTCCCAAAAGAAATAGGTAAGTTCGTGTAGTTTTGCTTGCGTTTTTCTGTGTTCGCGGTATAAATTCAGTATGATTTTTTTCCGTAATTTCATCTTTATATCCGGTATAGGTTACTCATCGTTTACTCCGCACGTAAGGATACCTTCTCTTTCATACAACTACTCTTCTTCTTTCATTCCCTTGTACTCTGCCGACATAACGCCGTACAGAGCGATAGTCTGATGTTCCAGTTCAAAGTTGGTGTCAGCCCTGAGAAAAACTCCGTCATACCACCTTCCATCACCTTTTTTAATCTTTTGCATTTGCTTCCAATCTACTTTGATAGAATCGGGAGCATACCATCCGCCATTTTTCTCTTTGTCTAAATCTTCGACAACAATCAGATCTTCACCTCCGAAATGACGATATTTTAACTCATAATCTCCACGAAAATCGGTCCTTACCGTGTCGTTGCCATAGGGTGAAGAGTAGGCTTTTCTGATGACTGCGATATTTTTAATAGGCTTTTTCGATTGTTTATCCGTCACTTTCCCTTTGATAATATAATCTGCGGAAGGACACCCGTATTCATACGAAGGTTCGAACCAGTCGCATCCTGTTATCATTCCTACCATTGAGAAAAAGAGGGTTAATATTTTCCCGTAGGTTTTAATCGCTATCTTTTTCATGACTTTCTGTGCACTGAGATTTTTAAATAAAAAACATTTGTCTGATTACTCTATATACGCAGTGACTCACGAAATACTTCCATCATTGATTAAAGACTGTGCGACAATACATCTTAATTAATATTATATAGATGCAAAAAAATGCAAAAGCGTTGCAAGTTAAGTGGTATTTTCCGCTATTCTCAACAAAGTTAAGTGAAAACTGTTGATTTGGACCAAAATTGTCAACTGAGATTTATTAAATGGGAATAAAAATGTAATTTTGCATCCAAACAGTGTCATAAAGATGGAAGACAACGATATTATCATAGAATTTGAAGATGTGGAGATCACAAACGGAGAAATTCCCGTCATAACTTCCCTGAACCTGACTATCCGTGAAGGGGAGTTTATATATCTCACAGGCAAAGTAGGTAGTGGCAAAACCTCCATCATACGCACCATAACCGCAGAAAATCCCATCACTACAGGAAATGCGCGCGTTGGGGATTTCAACCTCTCCAACCTTAAAAGGAGGAAAATACCCTATCTCAGACGTAAAATCGGTGTGGTTTTCCAGGACTTCCAACTCTTGATGGATAGGAGCGTAGAGGACAATCTCCTTTTTGTCCTTAAATCCACCGGATGGAAAGATCGCAAGCTTATGGAGGAGAGAATAAATAGTGTGCTTGAGGCGGTGGGAGTGGCCAGCAAGGCCCACAAAATGCCGCATCAGCTCTCAGGAGGAGAGCAGCAGAGAGTAGCCATAGCCCGCGCTCTACTCAACGAGCCTCGTCTCATACTTGCAGACGAGCCCACGGGTAATCTTGACGGAGAAACCGCAGCAGGCATAATGCGCCTGCTTTTCGAGATCAACCGCACACGCAAGACTGCCATCCTTATGGTTACACACAATATGAATATAGTGCGGGATTATCCCGGAAGAATACTTGTATGCGCCGATAATGAATGCAAAGAAATATCAACAGGTTATAGCCTGGTTTGAGACCAATATGCCGGTAGCCAAAAGCGAGCTGGACTACAAGAACCCCTACCAGCTGCTCTGCGCAGTAATACTTTCTGCTCAGGCTACCGACAAGCGGGTCAACATGATCACCCCCGAACTCTTCGAACGATTCCCCACACCCGAAGACATGGCCGCATCCAATGAAGAGGAGATTTATCAGATTATACGTTCCATAACTTATCCCAATAGTAAAGCACGACACTTGCTGGGAATGTCTAGAATGCTGGTAAGTGACTTTGGGTCTGTTGTGCCGGATGATATAGATGAACTGCAGAAACTCCCCGGCGTAGGACGTAAAACTGCCAATGTGGTGGCATCAGTCGTTTACAACAAACCGGTTATTGCCGTGGACACACATGTATTCCGCACCGCACGCCGACTGGGACTCTCATCAGGCAATACTGTGCTTGAGGTAGAAAAAGATCTGACCGCCGGCTTTCCTGAATATCTTCGTGCAAAAGCGCATCACTGGCTGATACTCCATGGCCGTTATGTCTGCACTGCGAGAAAACAAAAGTGCGAATCCTGTGGACTCGCACCTTTCTGTGACCATTTCAACCAGAACAATCAATTCTGATTAAAATCTCTTGGTAATACC
>JAKQLB010000175.1 GCA_029567375.1 Bacteroidota bacterium
CCATCCGGCGACGTGTTCTGCTTTTTTCAGGGCTTTTTCGTGTTCCTCGTCAGTTGATGAGACTCCGCCTGGCCGGACCGGGTCGATGTCCACCGGGAGCCACCGCCTCCGGATGATATCAGCATCCGCGGTGGTGGAGTCTTTCCGCGAGAGGTGCATCTTCACCCGGTTCGACCGCCGGGCGAGCAGAGCCGGGTTCAGCTCGTTCAGGGTGACGTAGATGCCGTGGACGGTGGACAGGTCCAGGAGCTCAGCTGATGCTGCAAGGAGGCGGGGATCATCGAAATACCCGCTGTGGGTCCCGTCCTCGGCGATGGCCCGGATCTCGACCACGCCACCCGGGGCGGCAAGCAACCGGACGGCCTGTTCTCTCTCATCCATGGCTGGCCACCTCACGGGGAGTATCACTGCCGGATTCGTTCCGATACGCTGGTACATCCCTGATCGCCGGGTTGGTGCTGCTCCCCGGGAGTGCCCTGATCCCACGGGGGAGGATCTCGTAGCATCTCCATCCGTCGCCCCGCGAAAGAATCCAGCACTCCTTCCGGGCTGATGATCCCGGTGAAAACGACCTCATCCGGGCCAGTTCTTCCCCGAAATGGACAGCGACCTGGTGTGCGGTGTTCAGTCTCTTATGGCTCCGGCGGACCATCAGCACGAGCAGTTCGTCTTCACGGACGGCGAACAGATCCGGCGGGGGATTCCGCCGGTACCACAGGCTCACGTCCCAGCCCTGTTCTTTCAGGAACCGCCGGGCCTCGTGCTCGGCGGCATTCCCCCACCGGTAACGGTCATCGCCACCGGGGGAGGACTTCATGTTCTGTCTATCAGGCGACTCCTCCGTGATGCTTGGTAAGCGGTCACTGTCGGTTCGGTGTGCGGGACAGGAGGAGCCGGGTATTCCATCCGGCTCGGCCACCGCCTTTGTCGGTTCTTCTTCCTGGTTCATGGGTTTTCACGTTTTTTCCTATTGTGTCAACAATGTCGGTCGGGAAGCAGCGCCCTGGCTGTTTCGTCTGGTTCTTTGGCTGGCGTTTCGGCTCGCGGAGTCTGTTTTCCCTGGATCCTTTGGCAGCCCTTTCAGACTGTTTCAGGTCGGTAAGCCGGCGCACCAGCCGTCAACGTTGGCGTGAGAAGAGGGGGATTGGTGCGTTGGATAATGGGGAGGAAAGCATTCGTCTCGATGATCCCTGTTCAGGGTACTGCACGACCGGCGGGTTCCTGATGATCCCGGCCAGCCCTTCCACGACAAGGGTGGATTGGACGACGAAGGTGGTGAGCACTCTTTGTAAAAACGGTGGAGCGCCCATCTTCCGCGCCATTGCGGCCAGTCTCGTCAGGAATTCCCGATTCATTGGTGCAGAAGTAAGATTTGCGTGATTGGATTTAAATTTGACTGAACCGGGAGGTTAGGGGAATGGAAAAGTTGTGCAATACGTTTGCACTGTGCGGGCAGTATGTCAAGGAATTAGATGTCAATTTTGATTCACAATTAAATAGATATTTTCTCCAAGAATTTCTAAATAATCTATTGCTTCATTGACCATTTGATCGTTAATCGGCCACCGAGTATTTGGATATGATGGATCAAGATCTGCTTCATGAGCTATTTTATTTCTTCTATCTACAATAATATTCAATTTCTTCTTAAGTTCTTGGGGAGGAATCCCAATATTATTGCTTAATTCGTCCCAAAGATTCTTGGTCGTAACTAATTTTAATGCTTCAGATATTTTATCAGGTTGAAGGAAACTTTGAAATCCATGAATGAACCTAATTTCGTTTTCAAACCAAATTTGAGATGTTTGATCGGTATACCCTTCAATAATTGATTCCATTGAACACTTAAACTTAAGGAATTGCTTAGTTTTTGGTCTTTTCCCAGAATAAGCCTCCATCATTCCGAAACATGCAATTTCGTGGATGAAATGATCCAAAGCACTTACAGCTAGTACTAATTCAGCTCGTAAAATATCAGATATATCGAGAACTGAAGTAGTCCTCGAATTCAATGATACATAAATGAATCCAAGATTTTTCGCCCTTAACAAATTGTTTTTGAAATCGTCATAAACAGATTTCATCCTTATGTCATTCCAATAACTTTATCCGCAAAATTCGAGAATATCTCCAAAAATTGACCCCTTTGCGCTTGTAACCGCCTTAATACTGGTCCAGCATAACCTAGTTGTTCATCGGTTATTGCGAATACAGGTGTATTGGTTTTTTGTGATTTAGCAATTAATGAATTAAAATCACTTATAGTTGCTAAACAGTAATCGGTATCAATTTTTTGGGAACTATATGAGAGGTCAGGTAACATCATATCACATTTCCTCAATGTTGGCACTAAAGTGGATTTTACGGTCGAATTAATTTCATCTACCCACTTCTGGAACCCTTTCGCGGGCTTCCCTCCACCTCTCGGCCGATATCTTTGTATAACTATCCCTAAAAATTTTGGAATAACCTGTGGGAAAGGATAATCCGCCTGTCGAAGAACTTGTAATTCATGAGCTTTTTTCATCCATTGTGCCCAATTATGTATAATTTTAGTGAAAGAATTGATGGCCATTACTGAGAAATAATCCGGGGTTGTGGGAATGATAAAATAGTCACTCGTCATTAAAAGATTCTGATTAATTGAACTCAAACTTGGGCTCATATCTATTAAGATATAGTCTGCGTGATATTTCTTACCCGTTAATTCTAATAAATTTGAAACGGAACCAGGAAGATTCTTCAATGTAACTAAAGATCCAGTTAATTCTTGAGCTATTCCCAACGTTACATCATATTCAGCTAATCCAATGTGCCCTGGGAGTAAAAATAATCCTTCTCTTTCGGTTATTGATACACAATTAACAGCTTCAATTGATTTTGGCATGGATTCAAAGGCAGGTGCTAAACCCGACTTTATATCTCCATTTTTCTGTGTACTGTAAAATTCTTCAAACTCATTTTCACCTTTGTATCCCAGAACGAGCCCTGTTAAGTTACATTGGGGGTCAGCATCAACCATTATTACTCTCTTTCCCTTTTCGGCGAGCATCCATCCCAAATTGAATGTGGTTGTAGTTTTACTCACCCCACCTTTATGATTAAAAAGTGCTATCCGCCTTGTCATATTTCACCAAAGATACTGAACATTAATATCTAAAAATATATTGGATATTCTTGATTAGAAAAGCATATTTGAATTCTCAAATTTGTATTGGAATAGTGAGATTTTCAGCAATCTCACCCAAAATTTTTCTTATCCAGAGATTTATAATGTAGATTAAGGGGAGACCGCCCCTCTCTTGATCTCATCAAAGAACCAGCCATAGAATTTAAGAAATTCCTCCAAATTTTTCTTCTGGATAAATACCGACAAAGGAATTTTAGGCATGCCACCGATTCTCTCTGGACCGATGTTGAGACCAGTTAACTCATTCATTTGTTTTAAGAGATTTATCCTGCTTTCTTCGGAAGCAAATGCATCGTATTTCTTAATCTCATTGAACCGTATCAGGAGATACCCATCAGTCCAAAAAGCCCCCAATTGATGTGAATCATTGTCAAAATCCATAAGAGGGACAAATGACCCTCCCGTACTTCCTTTTCCCCACCAAATACGCAGTTTATTCTTTTCCACCCATGCCAAAATACGTTCAATAACCTCAATCTCTTCATCCGGCCGATTTTTAGCCATTTCAGAAAGAAAAGTTTCGCGGGTCCACTTTTGTTTTGGAGATTTCCCTTTTCGTCGTTCCAAAATAGCGGTCTGTCCAATTACCCGGGGAGCTACCATCCGCATTCCATTATCTGCAGTATAATGACGGATCTCAATTCCCAGCACTTCACAGGGATCGAATTGATTATTCAGAAACTCAATGACCCGTTGAAGACGTTTGGGGATTTCATCGGCAAGAATGATAAGTCGCATTCGGCCTGCCTGGAGATTTGTCTTCACCTGAATCCAAAATTGGTCATGATCGATATCGGGACCAGTGAAGTCCTCTAATATTACAAGCGGATCTTTCCCGAGGTCTGTCCATGTTTGCTGAAACATTGCAGAGAGAGAATCCGCCGTCCAAAAAGGTCCGGCATGGGCAGCATAATCCAGCATTTGCCCAATTACTTCGCGCCTTATTCGTGTGTCGGTACTCCGTTTTACTTCAACGAATGTAAGAATCCCTTCATTGTCAAGAAAAAGGTGATCGAGTGAGAATGTATCAATTCCGTCGTCGTCTCCCGGTACTCCTGCTTCTCGCTTAACGAGGAGGAGGGATCCCACTGAATCAACCACTGAAACAATGAGTTCAGGGTACTGTGCTATTATGCTCTGTAATTCGTCTTCAGATTTGAAGAGATTCTGGTTCAGCGAAATAAGGCTGCCATCCTGATGAAAAAGAAAGACCGGGGCTGGCATTTCAAATCAATCCTCCTTGATTCATTTTCCAACCCCTTCAACGATCTGAATTTCTTCTGAGGTCAATCCATACAACTCATAGACCAGAGCATCGATCTGTTTGTCGGTGGCCTCGATCTGCCTCTCGATCAGGTTCTTATCATGGTCGGTCTTCACATCGGCCTTCTGCTTGTGGAGGGTAAGCATCCGCTCGACCAGGGTGACCATCTTGTCATGGCAGGCCTTGTCAGCAGGGTCGGAGAAATTGATGCTGCGGATGGGAATTTGTGAAACATACATCGGTTTTGCTTCAATAAAACCACCCCGTCTTTCAGCAGAGATTTTCTGTAAAAACCACCATAAAAGGGCAGAGTTTAGACAACCGAGTAAAAAATAACCATCATTTGATATTAAAAAACACGCAGGGGCGTTTATGTAATGATAATCTAGATCATATGCAAACGGTGGTTCTTGACTTAGATTTCCCCAACATATTTTCTGCTTTTCAAATTCTGTAAAATAATCTGAACCGAATCTTTGTAATGCATACCATTCATACCTAACACCAGTTTCAGAGATATTTCGGTTAGTTAATTCCTCTTTAAACTTTGAGAGATATTGAAATATGACAGGATAGTCCTTTTTAAATTGAATTTCTGCCTCTCTCGAAACACCTGAGATATTGTTACCTTGGTTTAATGGGAAGTGCCAGGGGATATATAGCAAATATTTCTCTATTGGCGAAAATATACGATATCGTCGAATATCTTTTCCTTCAAGGAATGGCTTAATTATTTCTTTATTTTTTGGATCTTCGCGAATCAATTGTTCCCGAGTGTCTTCATCAATTATAAATGCCTTGTTCAATCCAGTTTTTATTCCATAGAATATCTTTCCCTCAACATAATCATCTAACGGAATGCCTGCATTCTGTATTTTCCTTATTAAATTCTGTGATTTTGGTTCCGTAAGGGTCCAAGCAAATTCTGAAAGATTACTTAATTCAATCTGATAGGCATTATTACAGACATATTCATTTAAATTAGTAAATGTCAGGGTTTTGACTGAAAGAGCTTGAAATGAATTTGTTGAGGTATCATTTCTCACTCTTAAAATACATGGATAGGTCGTTGCAGTCGTAAACACCGGAAGATCACCAAAATCGATAATCTCTTCAATCCGTTTCTTGACAAGCCAGGACCGGAGCGGCTTCCCATAATTTGCCCGCATCCACTTGTTGGCCACGATGTAGGAGAACAGTCCTCCTTTGCGGAGCAGGGAAATGTCCTTCTCAATGAAATACACGTAGAGATCGGCAGTCCCTTGATAGGTCGCATAGTGTGTCTGGAAATATCCCTTCTGCTCCTTAATCGACTCCTGTCTCACATACGGCGGATTCCCAATCACCGCATCGAAGCCACCTCTCTGCATAATCTCCGGAAATTCCTGGTCCCAGTCAAAGGCGTTGATACGTTTTACTACCTCCCTGTCATCTAGCGTCACTTGGACATCTTGGTATATATCACTCCCGATGAGAGAGTTACCACACTTGATGTTCTCATGAAGCGAGGGTAGAGCTCGTTCCTTGAAAAGGGTGAGCTGCTTTGAAGCTGTTTCTTCATTCTCTTCTTCAAGAACCTTTAGGATTAATGACAATTTGGTAACCTCGACGGCCTGGCGGTCGATATCAACCCCATAAATATTGTTGAGAAGGATCCTCTTTCGCTCGGCAGTTGTGAGATTCCAGTCACTCCTAACTCGTGATTCACCACCATTCGATGCTTTGTAGATAGGAAGGTTCTCATCTCCCCGGGCATCAGGAGGTATGAGAGCTTTAACCTCTGGGGAAATCGCACCTTTATCTTTAACGACATGGACAAGATTGTTGATGTACCAATCCCGGTGCCAATCAAGGAGATACTGGTAAGCCCCGAGAAGAAACGATCCAGAACCGCAGGCAGGATCAAGCACCCGGATCTTTGAGACCTCTTTTGGGGTCTTGTCCTTCAGCAGCTCCCCGACCGTGTGCTTAACGATATAATCGACAATATATTCGGGTGTGTAAAAGACCCCTCCGGCCTTCTTTACCTCTGGTTTATATTCGACTCTGGCTTGGTGGCCTTCCGTGAGCCGAATAACCTTGCCAAGAAACTGCTCATACACATGACCCAAGATTGCCGGAGGCATAACGGAAAACTCGAAAGGACTTTCCGGATAGTAGAGTCGTTTTATCAGATCTTTCAGGATCTTATCGTCTATTTTGAGTCTAAGGGTATATTCATCGGGTTTTTCCTGATTGCCCTTCTCTTCTCTGAAATGGAACAGTCCTGAATTATAACGCTCATCAGCGTCTAGGAAAAGAGCACACAGTTGTTTGTAGGTATCCGGACCCTCGAGGACCTTCTTGAGTGTTTCGTATTTCTCAATTCCCCTGTCCTCGCAAATCCGGAGAAATATGATACGATCGATGGTTTTCTGAACGGCATCATTCAGTTCATCGACTGAGAGCGCTGTATTTCTGATAGCGAGATTCTTTGCGAGACGGTCCCGCCATTCTTCGATCTCTGATAGGAATGTGTCATCAACACTGGCAGTTCCCTTCTTCCCTTTTGCCTCGCTGGCATAAGCATCAAATGATCCGTGCTGTATCGCCGTTTTGGTAAAAATAGACGAGAGATAATCCCACTCCTTTACGAGGTCCTTATAGCTGAAATATTTGATCCTGCCTTTTGTTGAAGCATCATTAGTTTCAGGACGTATCCTGCAGTCATAAATGGCCCATTCCTCGAAATTTGTAAGGATATTCAGAGTGAGTTTAGCGTTCCAGGCATATCGGCGTACCTGAAGTGCAGATTTTGCATCGTCAGCGATTTTCACCGAGGGCTTTTTTGTCTCAACAATGAATTTCATCACTCCCCCGAGGCGGAAGGAGTAATCAATAAATTTCGTACTGGTATCCTGCCCACGGAACTTTATCGTCTGCTCGTGGACAACCTCTTTATAGGCTTCGGCAAATCCCTGGTTGTTATCAACATCCCATCCGAGGGCACGAAATAGCGGATCGACAAATTCGCGTCGTAATTGTGTCTCATTATAATCGCCTCGAAGGTACGCTTGCCGGTATGCCTCATAGCGTTGTATCAGATTAAAAACTGCTTGAGGAACTGCATTCTCGTCACTCACTCGTAGTCGCCTGATTTATACCATTTTCGGTGAGAGAGAATAATTATTCTGATTTGCGTGTTTTTTATTCCATAGTTTGGTCATTGAAAGGTATTACCAGTAATGGGTTTAAAATCAAGCAATTAACTAAATAACCAACTAAACGACACCCCCTCCCCTCCCCCTCAGATTTTACCCCTTTTAAGAGAAGGTGATCCTACCTCACCTTACCGCACAACATGAGGTGCACATAATATCATAATTCTATTGGTTAAAAATAACCCAGGAGTAATAATTGCATTAATAAGAGAAGTTTAACCCTAATCGCTATTATTTCTGCACTCCCAATACCCGAAGGAAATTATTCCAAATGTCTATTAAATTTTGTAAAAGATTACTTTGTTCTTCTAATTTCCTATTTTGCTCTTCCAATAATTGATTCTGCCTCTTTAACTGATCAATTATCTCTTGTTGTTGTGGATCAATAGTTGGATTTGAGGTAATTATTGGTGTTTGTTGCGTTGTAATTATCGTCGTAGGAATGATGGTTATCTCATGGGTGGATCGTTGTGTTGGTTGAGAGGTCGGGAATTTAACCATTTTTTTCTTAACTATCTCAGTTTCGAGTCTTCCTTGATTGTTTATTTCTCTCACAGCCATCACAAATATTTCTGTAGAATCTTCGACAACAGGAGCGAGTCCCTCCATAGATACTTTTATAGATATTCTATTATTAGAGGAAAATGAGAGCATATCTCCTTTGATATTTAAATTCCGACCTGCAGCTATCGAAGAAGGTTTTTCAACACCATTTTGAACAAGTATATATCTCCATGTGGGATTGCTGACTTCAGTTGATAATTGAAGAGTATTATCTTCGGAAAAGGTATATTCCCCATTTGGGTTAAGATTGACAGTGAAATGAACATTGACAGGGGTTTGACCAGAAATCAAGTCCGAAGACGGGGATATCGCAATATTTCCAACAGTAATTCCTGCACATGCTGTGGAGACTAATCCTAGGAGAGCTATTACAATGATAAAAACCTCTATTTTAGCCATATTTTCTAAATATCAAATTTTTATTAAAAATTATTTTCTTGAACTAAAAGAAAGAGATGCGGAGAATATTAATTTAAAAAAATATATTATGAAATTATTTTATTATCATTTATGATGTACTTTCTTCGAATTACATCTGTCAAACGGCTTCTAGCATTAACAATACTATTCACTTGAGTGAGGATGAAGGGTAATGGATAAGGGAGTACATTTTATAATTGGGGAAGGAGTCTTTGCCATTTATTCCGTTTTTTTTTGGGCGATTACATCAATTCCCCTTGGCACCATATTTTGGGGTTTTATTGGTGCGGGTATTGGATCTGCATTACCGGACCTTATAGAACCTGCATATAACTACACACATCGAAGTGTTTTCCATAGTAGGAAAGTCCTCAAGTATAGTGAGGTAGGTTTCTTCATTACTGCTTTATTTGGGTTTTTAATGGGCGTTATTTATTTATTCTCCAATTCTACTCCTTTTTACTACTTATTTTCATATTCCTATCTCATTTCATGCTTTTTACTTGGATATATGGTTCATTTAATGGCAGATAGTACAACAAAAATGGGGCTTCCCGATGTTTAAGCTCTCAACGATTGGTCTTAGCGGGTATATGATTCATCCTGCTTTTTAACTGCAATAATGTCAGGGCAAGATGTAATTGTGAGGGAACCAAATCAAAATTTATCGTTCGACAAGAAGAAACAACCACGCCGGGTCACGAACCCGATGCATCCTATCGATGAATGGTACAGAGCCTCCGCTCCTTACAACAACAATACAAGAAAAACGATCTCAGTTTTCGATGCAAAAGTGAGATACAGTTCCCAAGGACTCGCCTCAGTACCGCATACTAGAAGAGTCGGCGAAAACTTGCTGGGTTCGGAATTGGTCCTGGTGTTACTCGAATGCTATCGCCGCTATTACCCAAAGCCAACCGGAGTGTAATTGATCTGCAGTCACCCGCGTAGCTCAACAACCTCACTGATACCGTCCCCCCTGCAATATGCATGACCTGATACCTTCCCACAAACACAGGTTGTTTTAAGAACTGCAGCTCAAATTCTGTTCATTTCCGGAGATCACAACGCCATGATAACCCAGATCCATATCCTCACAACCTACATGTGTACGATGTCGTGCGAACACTGTTTCGTCTGCAGCAGCCCGTATTCCCAAGGGACGTTCACGCCAAGCCAGATCAGCGCACTCCTCGATCAGACGGATGACCTGGGAACCGTGAAAAGGATCTACTTCGAGGGCGGTGAACCGTTCCTCTTCTATCCCGTCATGCTGAACGGCATCCGCCAGGCAAGGAGCCGGGGATACTCGGTCGGTATCGTGACCAACGGGTACTTTGCCACCTCCGAAGAGAACGCCCGGTGTATCCTTGAACCCTTCCCCGGGATCGGGCTTGCGGATCTGAGTATCAGCGACGATGTGTTCCATTACGAGAACCGGGAAGAGAACGCGGCCCGGCGTGCATTCCGGGCAGCACAGGAGATGGGACTGCCGGCTGCCATCCTCGCCCTGGACCCCGGGGCATCAGGGCCGGAGATGAGGGGATCCCCACGGGAGGAGAAGAAAGGAGTCATCACCGGCGGGGGCATCATGTTCCGGGGGCGGGCTGCAGCGAAACTGAGCCCGTATGCCGATGCCAGCGACTGGCAGACCTTCACGACCTGCCCCTATGAGGACCTGCAGGAACCGTCACGGCTGCACGTGGATGCCTTTGGGAACCTCCAGGTCTGCCAGGGGATTTGTATCGGAAATATCTGGGAACATCCACTCAAAGAACTGGTCCGGGACTATGTACCATCCCGTCATCCGATCTGCGGGCCGCTTCTTTCAGGGGGGCCGGCACAGCTGGCCCGGGACCTGGGGTATACACCGCCACCAACTGTCGCAGATGCCTGCCATCTCTGCTACCTTGCCCGGAAGTCCTGCCGGGAGAAGTTCCCGGGGATCCTCCAGCCTGCACAGGTATACTGCGATGAGTGAAACGTGAGGGCGTTCCGGTGGCTGGCGATTATTTTAATTAACACACGGTTGACGGTGATTATGATCAAAAATTAACCATTCATGAGTGCTCTAAAAATCCCCTTTCCTTTGAGAGATCTCCTTTGCGAGTTTCGTGATTCCTTTCCAACGCTTTCGTTCGGACCGCACAAGCCCTATGGTGGCTTTCTCTTGCTCGAATACAAGTTCCCGGACGAGCCGGTGATAATTTTCCAACCTGGGTGAAGAAAGTGTTCCCCTCTTCACTGCTTCCTGCACAGCGCAGCCTGGCTCCTGCTCGTGCCGGCAATCCGAGAACCGGCATCCATTGGCAAGTTTGAGAATATCCGGAAATGTTTCGCCGATGCCGGCTGATGCCGTGCCAATACCAACCTCCCGAAGCCCGGGAGTATCGATGATGAGTGCCCCGCTCTTCATAATGAAGAGCTGCCGTACAGTCGTTGTATGCCGGCCTTTCCCGTCATAGTCCCGGATAACGGAGGTTTCCTGGATGAGCCGGTCCAGCAACCGGTTGATCAGCGTAGACTTGCCGACACCGGATGAACCGATGACTACGATTGTTGTGCCGGGGGTAAGGAATGGTTCGAGCCGGGTGATCCCATCACCACTAATGGCACTAATGGGTATAACCGGAATACCGGATGCAACCGGGATAATATCAACCGTCAGCAGTGCAGGGTCGTCCGTAAGATCGGATTTATTGATCACGATCACTGGTTTTGCACCTGACGCATGGGCGATCGCAAGGTATCGTTCGATCCTCCGTACGTTGAGGTCATGACCGGCGGCAGTGACAATAAACACGATATCGATGTTAGCCGCAATGACCTGGTCGGTGCCTTCTTTCCCGGAAGTTCCCCGCGTGAATACCGATTTTCGCGGTAAGGTATCAACGATAGTCGCGGAGCCGGTTTCCGGCTGGTGAAGCAGCACGACAAAATCGCCCACTGCGGGAAAGCGGCCGAGCTTTCTCAGGGCTCCGGAGATCCCGGACGTAACCGATCCCTCATCGATAAAAACATCCCAGAC
>JAKQLB010000183.1 GCA_029567375.1 Bacteroidota bacterium
AGATACCTATCTTCGAAACGGAAAAACGATCTTTGAGTTCGGGAAGGTTTTTGCGCAATACCTGAATAACGCTTTCTAGATCTTGCATAATACCACCTCACCGGAATTTTACCACGCCTACCGATCACATTGAGTGCAAGACGCTTAGGGATATCTGCGATAAAGACAGATAGGAAACGACAGCCGTCCGAGAAGAGAGAGATCCCGTACGACTATGCAAATGAACACAGGAGGAATATAAACAGCTTTGGAATAATCAGACTCCTTTTTTCCATACTCACAATCTCTGAGAAGGCAAAGACAGGATACAGATCGAGGGCCACGTAAACAGGATCAGACTCCTATTCTCGTGGATCTGGAAGCCAAGAATCTGACATGCAGCAAGGTGAGAAACGTACAGGGGCAAATGCAATCCAGTCTTTTTTCCGTCAATAAAAATGAAGCACACAAGGTCACAATGCCGATAGGCAAATTGCGTGAATCCCTTTCCAAACCTAAGATTTAAACCCTTCGACCTGCTACGAAATCCAGCAAAACACATAGTGACACGCTCACAATCTTCACAAGTTCTATAACCCTTTCAGGGCAACGAACTCGTGCATTTTGTTTACCTGTGTCATGTCGAACTCGGGTATTTGGAATGCAATAATCCACCAGCGGAAATATTCCGGCGGAGGGTTGTCTTACACAGATTGGTTTGTAATCAAAATCGCTTCCCCGCCAGTTCGACCATCCCCATTCCCAGGGAGTTTTTCTGGCCCAGGCCGCAGTGATATAGAAAAGCTATCTCTTCTTTCTTTCCCTTGATTTTGACGGGTACTATCGAGCCGAATACTTCCGTGTCTTCTTTGATCTTTAGCCTTAAGTTGCTTTTTCGGCCGGTTCTCTTCAGGTATTCTCTATCCACCGTCAGTTCTATGTCGCTTTCAATACCGTGGAAGATTTTGAGCTTTTCTTTTGCGTTTCTAGTGAGGTATTCGTCGAAAAGGTCCGGCTCCTGATAGGCCCTCAGGTAGGTGGGGGTGGTGTACTCCTCGCTG
>JAKQLB010000204.1 GCA_029567375.1 Bacteroidota bacterium
TCTGTCCATGTCCCGCAAACTGCTCTTCATGCCCGCCAACCTGACCTCCGGCCATTAAAAACGCCTGGCACGCTGATAAAAAAGAAGCTGCCTCGCTTTGAGGCAGCCCCTTTTATTATCTCTCACACGCAATTTATGCTGCGTGTCACATACTTTTCGTATTGCTTACTTCGAACTCACGTGGCTGAAGTAAATACTGTTTGAAAGCTGCGGTGCTCCCTGATAAGAGCCCTTCCGTGCAATAACCGTCAGTTGGTCTCCCACTTTAAGGCCTTTGTCAGCTACCACGAATTTCCTGGCGTCGCCGGTTGCACCCCAACCCGGATAACAGCCATACACATAGATTTGACTGTCGCCGTCAATCTCTTTCAAATTAAGATTACCGTAATCCGCATTTACAATCGATGTGATTTCGCCGGTTACCATGAAGTATGTATTGGGATCGTCAGGCTTGGTCAGCACCTCTGCAATGGTAGCCGTTGTTACAGGAATAGAACTTTCCAGAACGGCAGAACCAACCTGAGGAGTACCCTGGTATGCGGCACGTTTTCCGACAATTGTGATGATGTCACCCACTTTTAAACCTTTGGTACTGTAATCCTGAATACCATATACATATATCTCACCCGAGAAATCTCTCAGGTTTAATCTGCCGGATGTGGCATTGGTAACACTGGTTATCACACCTGTCAGGCGATACGGAATGTCATTAACTTCAGCCGCAATAAACTGGGCAACAGTTGCATTCACAATCGCTCCTTTTTGGATAAGTTTTGTTTGTGAAGTATAGTCTTTGGTCCCGTCAGTGGTATGGAATGTGATTGTGGTTCCGCGGTCTCCGCCTGTATTGGCAGCAGCTCTGAAATTTACAACAGCATACGTTCCTTCTGATTGGATGGAGGAAATAGACAACCATGATTCGGCATCTTCAGGAACTTCCACCGATACGCCCTGTCCTTTGCAGGTGAGGTATGCAATAAATTCACCACCTTCGAACGGAAGCGTTGCGTTCTCTACCGAATCAACTTTAATCAGTGATTTGTTGATTTTGATAACCGTTACATCTACCAATTCCACCGTTGATCCGTAGGTGGTTTTTGGTCCCTGAACAGTTACTTCATCACCCACTTCAAGTCCTAAACTTAGAAAGTTTTTCGTAGCGCCCTTCGCATCAAGAGTACCATAGATATAGATAGAACCTGTGGCATCCTGCAAATACCAGTTTCCATATTGTGTGTTGGCTATTGACGTACAAATCCCGGTTACCTTATAGGTCTTGCTGTCGGGTCCGGCAATTACATCCGCACAGGTGGCGGTTGCAACTACTGCCAGGCCCTGGATGACGTTTATTCTCTGGGTTTTGTCTCCACACAGGATTTTTACCTCTCCGGTGCGACCATCCAGGGTAGATGAAGCTGAAAATGTAAGCGTTGATTCTCCTGCACTGCCGGAGGTTGAAGAGATAATCAGCCATGGTATACTGCTTGCTACTGTCCAGTTATCATTAGCTGTTACGGTAATGGATGCAGAACCACCCGCTACCGGGATAGACACGTAAGACGACGATACCTGAATTTCATCAAGCAACGTCGCAGAGAATTCATCGTCACAGCTTACCATCAAGGCAACTGCCGCGATGAACAATGGGAATAAGTATTTCAGTTTCATATCGTCTGTACTTTTTATTAGTTGAAAATATATTTGACGCCGATCAGGGCATACCAGCACTGACCCAATGAGTAGCTTGGTGTGAATGTTTTGACATCACCATTGATTGAAGAGGGTGTGGAGAATGTAGCCACACCATCAGCATCCACACCTTCATATTTGAGGATACGGGCTTCCGAACCGATTGCCGGATTCAGATATTTGGCTACGCCCCACTCAGAATTAAACATGTTCAGGATGTTTTTGAGATCGAGGCTAAGTTGCAGCGTATGCTTGGCATTGTCTCCATTAAGAACAAAATCGTGTTTGTAGCCAAAGTCTATGCGATGTACCCAGGGTGAGTAAACGCTATAGGGCTCTGCATATTTCCCCTGTTGATTTTTCAGATAACTGTTGGCATGAACATAGTCCATAAAGCGGGTTTTGTCGTCTGCCGAAACAAACCGGAATTGATTGCTTTCAACATCAGCGTCGGTGGGAACATAGATTGCATCGTAGTTGTAACCGTCACTGTTGATATCGTTAAGCATCATGTATGAGTAGTTTGCTCCGCCAAGCCATGCCTCATAGATAAGGCTATAGTGATTACCGCTGTTGTCGCGGGCAGTAAGCGAACCCACCAGACGATCGGGTGTGTTGTACTGTGAATTATGCAGTCTGATGTAGTTGGGGCCTTCCACCGTGGGCACGTATGTAAATGCAGATTCTGCAGCCGATCCGGGCATACCGGTAACATCCTTGGCAACCGTGTGAGCATAGGCAGCCATCAAATTGAGCCATTCTGCCGGTTGAGCATTGACAGTGATGTTGCCTGACCAGCCATAACCGAGGCTTGTGTTTTCCAGCACAAAGGCTTTTGTGTTGGTACGATAACCGGAAGGATAAATCGGACGATTGTCAACACCGTTGAAACGGGCGAAACCACCAACATTTGGAATACTCCAGTCAGAGATAGAAACACCGTTGATTGTTTTGTTGTAAATTCCTTCTACCGTTACAGACAATGGGAAAGAAGTTTTGAATGTATAATCAACAGCAAGTGAACTTTTCCATACTTGCGGCATTTTGAAATTTGGATCTACACCGTTAACAGCAGAAGGAACTGTCCCATCTTCGGGAGAAATCGTTGAAGGATATCCCAGTTCTGTTAACTTGTTATAAAGTGCGGCAATACTGGCATTTCCGTCAGCATCAGTTACAAGACCACCGGCAAATTCATCCATTGTGAAACCTTTTTTTGCTGCGTTCGCTGCATTAATCTGTGCCTGATACTGTACCATTCCACCGTTGGTAGGCATATTGGTGAAGAATACAAGCGGTAAATTACCCGCGAAAAGACCGGTACCTCCACGGACTTTCAGGCTCTTGTCGCCAAATGTATCCCACACAAAACCTATGCGGGGAGAAACTATGAGATTTGCAGTAGGCCATTTCCCTGTATCGATATGACGACCGGAATAATCAAGGTCCAAAATAGCCTGGTTTGTCATCAGATCATTATTATCGAAGAAAAGCCCGTCGATACGAAGTCCATACGAGAGTTTGAAGTTTCCGGTAACCCTCCAATCATCTTGCCCGTATACTCCAATTTTGTTTGTTCTTATGCGGGCGGCAGGATTGCTCTCTCCGTCATAACCATAAGTTAAGTTTACAACTTCAGGTGTTCCTTCGTTTAAGAAGTCGGCAAGGCTTGAGTAGCGATAGTATCCAGTACCGTTACGCATATAGGCATTATCTGCCATTTTATATTCGTAAGCTATTCCACCTATGATTTTATGATTGCCCAGATAGCGTGTCAGTTCGTCTTTGATATTCCAGACGTTGTTGTGAACTGCATTGTTCCAGGTGAAAAGTTCATATCCCAAAGACATATAGGCTTGTCCGTCTTTCAAAATATCGATGAAAGGGAATTCATCGGAAGTAGAACCGCGGAGATCGTCAAGTTTCGAGAATGTTGCCAGAAACTGGTTGGATAAGTTATCTGACAATCGGCTGTTTAAGTCAAGAGAGAATGAATGAACAAGGTTGTTCATAGAATACATCGAGTTTGCAAACGACATTGAGGCCTGTGACATTCTTGCCTCAGACATACGGGTACCTCCGTCCATTGATGAAGCATTCGGAGAGCTCCAGTAAAGGTTTTTTGTGTAGTTATAACGCAGGGCCAGACGATGTTTGTCTGTGATATTCCAATCCAAACGCGCAAGAAGTTTGTAGTTGTTTTCGTCAGCAGGAAAATCTGTATATGATCCTGTATCATAACCATACTTACTTTTAACATAATCAGAAACCGCTTTAAGATCGCTTACTGTTGTGCGGGAAATATAATTGTCGGCATCGGCGTTACCATCCGTTGAAGCTCTCCAACGATTGACAATGGTTGGTGTTTTAGCCATTTCACCGTTTACAAATAAGAACAATTTGTTTTTGACAATAGGTCCGCCAAAAGTAAAGCCATAAGATGTATTGCGGTCAATATCACGCGCTCCTGCGATTTGCCTGCCATTAACAGCATCACCGCGCATGTTTTCATTTCTGTGATAGGAATAGAGACTGCCTTTAAAGGTATTCGTACCGGATTTTGTAATAGCGTTCACACCACCACCTATAAAGTTAGTCTGACGAACATCATATGGAGCGATTACAACCTGTAATTCTTCGATAGATTCAATAGAAATCGGGCTGCCTCCACCGGGCAGGGCAGAACTCAAACCGAAGTTGTTGTTGAAATTCGCTCCATCCACTGTAAAGTTAGCCGTACGACCATCTGTGCCTACAAAGCTCATCCCATTCCCTCCGTAAGGTGAGAGGCGGGTAACATCGATAATACTGCGGCTGACTGAAGGCATATTAGCTATCTGGTTATTTGTGATATTCGTCACGGCACCGGTTTGAGTGGTATTGAATCTTGATGTAGCGTAACCAATCACGGTAACCTCTGTCATCTCGGTCGTGGTTGGTGCCAGGGTCGAGTTCAGGGTTGTATTTTCTCCGAGCGCCAGGGTAATCTCAGTGTAACTCTGGGTTGTGTAGCCGATGAAAGTTACATTGACCGTATAGGGGCCTCCGGGACGCATACCCTGGATTGAATACAAACCCTGGGTATTTGCGGTGGCACCATAAACGGTACCGGAAGGCACATGGGTTGCAATTATCGTGGCACCCGGCAACGACTGACCGTCGGACTCCGTAATCTTGCCACTGAGAGTTGAAGTTGTCACCTGGCCAATCATGGTGGCTGTTCCAATGAACAGGGACAACAGCATGAGAGTAAATTTTAGTTTTCGCATAGTTGAGTAAGTTATGAAAGTTATGGTTGTAGTTTAAATATATTAAATGTATTGAAAGTCAGCTGGTTCAGGTAAAGCCTCAGTTGTTCTTGGGCAGATGGTTAAATTACAGTTACGGGCACAATAAGTCAGAAATGACATTTCGGAATTATTAACAACTTTTTAACGCTTTTTGAATAAGTTTTCAGCATTCTGGTTTTCAAATATTTCTTTATATACCTTATCTGTAGATCCTTTATTTTCAGATATATAGATAGCACTGGCATTCCCGGCTGCCTCAAGCGCCACCGGATCTGAGAGATACTTTTCAACAACTGATGTAAATGTCTCAAAATTGTCAAACGAGACGGCTCCCCCTCTCTCCTTTAGCTGCACTGCCTCACGGAACTTCAGGTGGTGCGGGCCGAAGAGCACCGGTATGCCCCAGCATGCAGGCTCGAGTATGTTGTGTATCCCCCTTCCGAACCCTCCCCCCACGGCGGCAATGGAAGCATAACGGTAGACCGATGACAGCATGCCGATATTGTCAATGATCATTACCCGGCAAGATTTGGCTCCCTCAACGTATCGCGAATAGCGGACGCTTTCGGGGGTAAGCCTCTTCTCTATACGGCACAGGTGAGCCTCGTCTATCTCATGCGGAGCGATGACCCATTTCATTGCGCCGCTGTTTGAATTTATGTACCTGACAATTATCTCTTCGTCTTCATCCCAGCTTGAGCCTGCAACGAAAAGTGACTCCTTGCCCCGGAACTTTTCAATTACCGGAAGGTCCTTCGCGGCAGCGGCAATCTGGCTTACCCTGTCAAAACGGGTGTCACCGGTCACACTGTAACGGTGATATCCTATGCTTTCAAGAAGACGGCCTGACTGCTCATCCTGGAGAAAAATGCGGTTGAACACCTGAAACACACCTCTTGCGAAGCTGCCGTACCACCTGAAGAAGTACTGGTCAGGCCTGAAGATTCCGGAGACGAGATAGGTCGGGATATTTCTCCTCTTGAGCTCGCTGAGGTAATTGTACCAGAACTCGTACTTGACAAACAGCGCAAGATCAGGTTTTATATGGTCAAGAAAAAACCTGACATTGGCAGGCAGATCCGTCGGGAGGTACATGACCATGTCAGCTCCTCTGTAATCCTTCCTGATTTCATACCCGGAGGGAGAGAAAAAGGTTACAACCACTTTCCAGTCCGGATGGTCCCTCCTTATCTTTTCAATAACAGGCCTGCCCTGTTCAAACTCACCGAGAGATGCACAATGGACCCAGGCCACTTTCCCTTCTCCCCTGCTGAATGAACTGAGCCGTTCCCTCCATCCGCGCCTGCCTCTCACCCATCTGCGGGCCTTGGCGCTGAAAGGCGACGCGGCTCCTGCAATAGCAGAGTAAAATGCGATGAGGCCGGTATAGATGGTTTTCATTTCCCGATTTTGGCGCCCCAAAGGTAATAAACTCATACTTTTGTATGAATTAAATTTTTGTTGCAATGGTACGCCTGGTAGCCCTGTTCATATCGGTTGTGCTGCAGATAGTGGCTGCAGGCATAGCCATAAGATTCATGAAGATAACACGTTACCGTCTCTCATGGATCCTTCTTT